>CBINIO010000199.1:0-7478 GCA_966250725.1 uncultured Chitinophaga sp. | reverse complement strand
GGAGGAACACTTCTTGCACGATGTACTGCGCGGCGTCAGGCTCGCGCACGAGGCGGAGGATGTTGGCGTAGACGGAAGGAAAATACAGGCGGTACAAAGCGTCGAACGCTGCAACGTCGTTTTTCTTCAAAGCGTCTACTAACAATATTTCTTCTGACTCCCTGGAAGACATGCTGATCGTTTGTTTGAACTGTGGCCGCGGAACGGAGGCGTAATCCGCGGGGCAAATATTCAGCTTTTGGTTGAACGGTAAAAACCGCGGAAGCCAATTTAATAATTAAATAATACAAATACAAAAAGAAAGGGTGGGCCGAAAGAACAGCGAAAGTCCTGACAATCGTTTAAACAATCACTGAATAAGTTGGGCCTGACCGTTGTTATTTGGTCAGCCCCGCTTTATTTGTCGCAGCATTAGAAAATGCTATGCACTTCGTGCAAGAATTTCAGGAATACCGGAGGAGCTTCCACTCCGGCCATACAATCCTTCAAAAAACACTTTTGGTCGCGCACGAAAAGGTTACCGTAGAGAACGCTTATACTTTCGGCTCCCAGCCTTTCTCGTAAGTACGCCCCCAAAGCCCGGCCGCTTCTTTATTATGCAGTATATGACCGTTTTTCGGATCGGTGGTGAGCACGGCGCCGCTGCGCTGGGAAATGTTGCCCAGGTGGCAGAGCAGCACGCTCTTGCTGCCCTCCAGGATGCCGTAGTTCAGTTGGGCCTCGCCCCGGATGGCCTGCATCCAGTTATTGATATGCACCGCGTCGAGAAATTCGCCGGCGGGGCTCACCACGTTGGTGGCGTCGCGGTTGTCGGATTTTGTTTCTTTTACTTCTTTTACCACGGCGCCTTTCAGATCGAGGATCTTATAGCTGTCGCCGCCGTCGCAGTAAAGAGAGCCTTTTTCGCCAAAAATGGCGAACCCGCGGCCGGAGCCTTCCAGCCGGAAGGGTTGCGAGCTGCGGCCTTCCCATGTGATGGCGCGGTTGCCTTCGAAGTTGAAGGTGATGGTTTGCGTATCGGGCGTTTCCCAATCGTCGCCGGAATAGGCAAAGCGGCCGCCGGCGGAGGTTACGGAAATGGGATAATCCACGCCCATGAACCAGCGCATGCAATCCACCTCGTGGGTGCCGTTGTTGCAGGCTTCGCCGGTGCCCCATATCCAGCGCCAGTGCCAGTCGTAATGCACGACGTTGTCGATGTAATCGCGGCGGGGCGCGGGGCCCTGCCAGAGGTTCCAGTCCAGGTTCGGCGGCACGGGCACTTTTTTGCCGACGCCGATCGGCTTGCGGTTGTTTACGTACCAGCCGCGGGCGTAGAACACTTTGCCGATGATGCCGTCCTCATGAATTTCCTTGTACGCCTGCCGCATGTTGGGCCAGGAGCGACGCTGGTTGCCCATCTGCACGGTGCGTTTGTACTTCGATGCGGCCTCTACCACCATTTCGCCCTCGCGGGGATTGTGGCCGAGCGGTTTTTCGACGTACACGTGTTTGCCGGCGGCGCAGGCCATAATGGCCGCGGGCGCATGCCAGTGGTCCGGTGCGGCGATCATCATCGCGTCAAGGTCTTTTCTTTCCAGCAGTTTCCGCACGTCTTTTATCACTTCCGGCTTGCGCGACTGGTGGCTCACGGCTTTAAGACCTTTTTCCACGGCCTTGTCGTCCACGTCGCAAATAAATCCCACTTCGGCGTTCGGCAGCTTGGAGGCTACGCGGGCCAGCCAGTTGCCGCGGGAGTTCACGCCCATCACGCCGATAACGAGCTTGTTGCTGGGCGCGTTTTTACCAAAAACGGGGAAGTTGAGAACGGTAATACCCGCTCCTACGCCGGCCATAGCGCCGGTCTTCAGAAAGTCTCTCCTTTTCATAAGAATATTTTGATGGTGCTTGTGCTTCTGCTAACCGTGTCTGTATTAACGTGGCGAACGGGTGAAGGTCCCGTTCCTTTTACAGCAATCGGTTGCAATAAATGTAAGGAATGGAAAGGAGATTTTGTAGGAGAATATGAGGATGGTGGCATTAGTGAGCCGATTGTGCGGCGTAATCGGCTCAAATTTTTTGCTTTTTTGAGCCGATTGTGTCATCCAAAAGGCTCATCTTTCTGACTTTATGAGCCTGCCAATACTAATTCTCTAGCCCCACATGCTGCAAAATAACATCGTACACATCCACCGCCTGCACATTCCCTTTCACCGCCTGCGTCGTGATCAGCACAGGATGGTCTTTCGGGTCTTCCGCAATACGCCCGTGGGAACCTTTTATCAGCGTTGCGTCCAGCGGTATCACATCCATGAGGTAGCGGAAGCCTAATTTCTTTTTGAGCACCTTGCCGATCACTTTCATTTTTACAAATGGATCGGCGGGGTTCAGGAACATTTCTACGGGATCGTAGCCGGGCTTGCGATGAATATCCACGATGCGCGCGAAATCCGGCGCTTTTGCATCGTCCTGCCAGTAATAGTAGGTGAACCAGCTGTCCGCATCCGCCACCAGCACGAGGTCGCCGCTGCGTTCGTGATGCAGGTTATGCTCGTGTTTGCCGTCGCGGTCCAGCACCAGCTGCACGCCGGGAATATTTTCCGCCAGCTCGCGCACTTCCCGCAAACAGCAGGGATCGTTGATGTAAATATGCGCCACCTGGTGGTCCGCTACGGCAAACGCGCGCGAAGCACCGGGGTCCAGCAGCTCAAGGCCTCTTTCCACCCGTACGTTTATCAGCCCTTTTTCGCGCAGCAGCCTGTTGATGTGGATGGGTCTGCTCACGTTGGTGATGCCGTATTCGGAAAGGATGATGATCTCGCTCTGTTGCTGTTCGTAATATTCCACCAGCTGCTTTACCACTTTATCGACCGCATTCAGCTCGGGCGCTATTTTCGTATAGTCGTGACCGAATTTCTGCAAACAATAATCGAGATGCGGAAGATAAATCAGCGTGAGGTTGGGATCGTGCCACTTATCCGTAAGGATGGACGCGTCCGCTATCCATTGCGTGCTTTTGATATTGGCGCCGGGGCCCCAGAACTGGAACAGCGGGAAGGTGCCCAGCTCCTGCTGCAAACGGTCGCGCAGCGATGCGGGATGCGAATAACAGTCGGGCATCTTGCGGCCGTCCGACAAATACTGCGGGCGGGGCGTAACGGAGAAGTCCGCGCTGGAATACATATTGTACCACCAGAACATTTTTGAGCAGGTAAAGCCGGGATGCAGGCGGCGCGCATGCTCCCACACTTTTTCGCCGTATACCAGTTTGTTGGATTGTTTCCAGAACTTGATCTCGCTGTCCGTGCGGTCGTACCAGCCGTTGCCCACGATGCCGTGTTCGCTGGGCCACTGGCCTGTAATATAAGTGGATTGCACGGCGGTGGTCACTGCGGGCAGCATCGGCGCGATGGTGGAGGTATGGTGTTTTTTCGCGTATGCCGACAGAAAGGGCGTATGTTCGCCGATCAGGACGGCGGACAATCCTACCACATCTATTACCACAGTTTTTTTCATAGCAGCTGGTTCTTCTTGGTGTTACAATTCCGGCCCAAAGCTAGGACCATGTCAGGATAATTCCAATTGTTGCAACACCCATTTCATTTCCCGGGCGATCGATCCGCCCATTTCCTGTTTTAAGGCGGGGGGCAGCACTTCCCAGGTATAGGTTTCCACTTCGAGGTGCTGAGTGAAAGGTTTTGCGGTCTGCAGCGCCAATACGCGGCTGATGTCGTCGCGGGTGGAGGTGAGCACGCCAAAATCCTGTATGAACACCGGCACGTGGAAGTGCGCGCGCCATTCTTCGAGGTCGGCGCGTCCGGCGTCCGCCAGCGCCCCGGGGAGGTCGGGATAATGCACTTTCTGATCGTTGCTTAGCCGCGCGATCACCTGGTGCAGGTATACGTCTTCGTTAAAAGCGGCGAAGGCGTTGGTAACAGCTTCTCTTCCCTCCTTCGGGAAAAGACCTTTCAGCGCCGCGCTGATCTGTATCTTGCCGATCTTCAGGCCAAAGAAGTACATCCGCTCCAGCACCACTTTCGGGTCTTCGTAGCTTACCGCGAAATGGCATACGTCATAACACAGCTGCACGTGATTTTTAATGGCGATGGTCGCTTCTTCTTCCGTCATGCCGAACTTGTCGGTGAACATTATGACACCGGCGGGAAGCAGGTGCTGGAAATACCAGTCGATATATTCTTTTGAATTTTCCAGCATGCCGTCGGGCTCGGGCTCCACGTCCAGGTGCAGCAGCGGGCCGCCGCCGCGGTGTATCTTGATGAGCTGCTCCACTACCAGCAGCATGTTGAGCGTGGCGCTTTCCATGATGGATTTATGCTCTTCGCCGCAGCGGTGCCAGATGCGGTAGGACAGCGGGGAGGTGGACACGCCGCCTTCCATGCCTTCGGGCAGCAGCGCGGCCAGGATGCGGAACAGGCGGATGGTGTAAGCCACGCGTTCCGCCATGGCCCAATCCGGCGTATGCACATCGTCTTTCACGCGCTCGCGGTGAAAGCCGCCGTATGGAAAACCGTTCATCGTGAACACGTAACAGTCATTTTTCCGCAGCCATTCGCGGAACTCGTTCAGCGGCCCTTCCTTCGACAGTTCGAGGCTCGCCAGGTTGCTGAGCCGCAGGCCGATGCCAAAAGGCTTCCCCGGGCTTACCTGCGCCTTTACGGCGGGAATAAACTGTTGCAGCTGGGCGAAATGTTCCCCCCAGCTTTCACCTGCGTGAATGTTGGTACAATATGTAAGATGGCCGAATGGCGTTTGCATGATCGTGGTCTTAGCTAATCTGTTTCAAAATCGGTATTACCATTTATCGCGCAGCATCTCCGCGGCCGTATGCAGCGTGGCCGGGTCGATGGCGTGCACTTCCTTTCCTTTGCCGATGCCTTCCAGCAGCGCAATGGTGAGCCTTCCGCCCAGGTGCTCCCGGAACTCTTCGAGGCCCGCCATGATAGGCGACGAGCCGTCCTCGTCGATGTCCAGCAGCGGATGGTACAAAGGCAAACGCAGCTGCTTCAGCAGCCGGATGACCCTTTCCAGCGAACCGTTGTCCAGCAGGCCGGTGAGCGTTGCGTACACGCTGTCCAGCGCGATGCCGATAGACACCGCTTCGCCGTGGCGCAGCTCGAAGTCGGTAAGCTGCTCCAGCTTGTGCGCGCTCCAGTGGCCGAAGTCCAGCGGGCGCGAAGAGCCGCTCTCAAAGGGATCGCCGGCGCCGCCGATATGCTGTATATGCAATTCCGCGCAGCGGCGGATCAGGTATTGCAAAGCGGCGGGCTCGCCCACCGCCAGCGCTTCCGCATGCTGCTCCATCCATTCAAAGAACGCGGCGTCCTTTATCAGCGCCACTTTCACTGCCTCTATCATACCGGAACGCCAGTCGCGCTCGTCGAGCGTAGTGAGGAAATGCGCGTCGTTGAACACGGCCGCGGGCGGCGCAAAAGTGCCGAGGAAATTTTTTTTGCCGTGATAGTTCACGCCGTTCTTCACGCCCACGCCCGAATCGTTTTGCGACAATACGGTAGTGGGTATACGGATATGCCTGATGCCGCGGTGGCTGATCGCCGCCACATAACCTACCAGGTCCAGCACGGAGCCGCCTCCGATGCCGATCACGTAGGAATGGCGGTCGATGGCGTGTTTATCGATTTCGTTGATGAGCCAGTAAAATAATTGACGGTCGTTCTTCGAAGCCTCGCCGCCCGGCACTATGATAATGTCCTGCACGAGCTCGTAATTCACGAGATTGCTGCAATAGGCGGTGATCTGCTCCTGCAGCGTTTCATGATGTTTGGTCACCCCATCGTCCACGATAAAAAGCAACTTCTTCCTGATACCGTTTTCAGCGCGCGAATCGAGAAACTCCGCGAATACGGGATTGGTCACGTTAAATAAATGTTCCGTAAAGAAAATCCTGTAATCGAACTGTACGCTGAAAGAATTTTGAATGTACGACATAGCTAGTCTCCTGCCCGGTTCCCGGGGAATTTTTAAGAGGATAAATGTACAAAAAAGAGCATTACCTGCTGCTATTTTTTACAGCGGTGGCAAGGGCTCCGGGGGTGTGAACAGTGTGCAGGTCAACAGCGCCCGCGCGGCTTGCGGAAGGTAAGGACAAGCGGCTCAGGTAACGGCAAAGGCTTTGGACAGCAGGATGGACAGCGGCAGGAAGGCCAGCACCGCCAGCGGGTAGGGCGTTGCTGCGAAAGCGGCCACCCAGGCGGCGTTCATCGCTATCAAACCAATGATGCCGCCTTTTACCGCCTTGCCGATGTTCGGGCCCGTGGGCGCTTTCATGGCTTTGACCAGCGGGGTGAGGACCAGGTATAACAGCACCGCGAGATAACAGGTCACTTTCAGCGTTTCGCCTTTCATGATGCCCTGCCAGAGGATCAGCGCGCATACCACGCCATAGCCTGCGGCGGCCATCATCAGCGTCTGCTTTTTTCCGCCGTGCACTTCGTCGCGCGAGATCATGGTGATGGAAGCGATATACAGCACCGGCGCAACGGCCAGCCAGCCGTATTGGGGCAGCGCGTCGGGGATGATGCTGATGCCGAGCAGCAGGTTAAGCCCGCGGCAAAGACCCATGTTGAAAGGGCCGAGCAGGTTATGATGTTTGCCCCATTTATCGTACACCAGCGCCGCCACTGCGATGCCGATGGCGATAAAGCCCGATATCTCCCCCACGGCAAATGCCGCCAGCACGCCCAGGAGCAAAAGGTATACGCCCAGCACCACTGCTTCCGTCCTGGAAATGATGCCGGATGGAATAGGGCGCTCGGGACGCTCCACGCGGTCGAGCGCGGTATCGAAAATATCGTTGAACACCACGCCGCCGCCGTAAAGACCGATGGTGGCGATGGCAAGACAGGTTACCTGTAAAACAGCCTGCACGTCGGCGAGGCCCTGCGCAAGAAAGCCGGCAATGGCGATGCCCGCCATGATGTCCGTGATGGCGGTGAGTATGTTGGCAGGGCGCATCAATCGCAGGTAGCCGAGCAGTTTGCTGAGGATATAGTTCACTTGTTTGTCAGGTTTCAATACAATAAAGCAATGGATAAAATTGTTACCGGATGATGGCCGAGCGTTTGTCGGGACGCGGTTGCTGCCCTCCGCGCAAAACGGTGCTGCCGTTGTATTTCAGACTTTGGTCGATCTCGCCGGGTTGTTCGAAATCCTTTTCGTTGATCTGTCCGCTTTGCGCGAACGCGGTGATGGCGTTGCGGTAGGTAACGAGTTCTATGTCGGCTTTCGAGATGCCGCGTTCCAGCATGAGCGCCGCGGTTTTAGGCACTGCGAGCGGATCGCTGATGCCCCAGTCCGCCGCGGAGTTCACCATGATGCGTTCGGTGCCGTATTGTTTCACCACTTCCACCAGTCTTTCTCCGTTCTCAAGAATTGCTGCAATATTGGAGGCCATATGGAAGACAGCAAACAAAGACCAGTGCCTTCAACGTGTTGAGGTGGCGCAGCGCAGCGGTCGCAGC
>CBINIO010000198.1:0-7500 GCA_966250725.1 uncultured Chitinophaga sp. | reverse complement strand
GATCAAACGGGCAATGTGCTGGACGGCGACCTGGAGATCAAAGCGAAACAGGTCTCGTTGTTCCCCGTCGTTCCTTCCGTAACCTGGAATTTTAAATTTTAGGCTTTCCCTTCGCCGAAGGCCAGCAGGTATTTGTCGATGTACTCCTGTTTCTTTTTGAGCTTGTATTGCATGATAAACCGCGGATGCTCCAGCGGTATGATGCGGTCGAAGAATTTTTCCTTTTCGTTCAGCCGTTGGATAAAACCGGCGTTCTTGCCGGTGCCCAGGCAATACCCGACGCTGCGGTCGATGCCGAAAGCGAGCTGTTTACGCAGGTTTTCCAGCATAAAATCATACACGGCCTCGGTGAGCGCCTTGCTGTCGTAATAATTATAGTTCACCACTTTGCCGCCGGGCTTGTCGACGGTAAAACCGAGCGGGCTCATGGCGCCGATGTAAAAGTCCCTGTAAAACGCCGCCGGGCCGCCGTACGCCGCGATCATATCGTACACGTACACGCTGCTTACCTCGTAGCTGGGCGGGCCGGGGAATTTGATGCCGCAGGGATCTTCCAGCCTTTTCGAGTCGGTGAAAGGAACGCCCGTTAGCGCCGCGCCGAACCGTCCCGGGTTGATGCCGACGATCATGCGGCGGGTATGCCGGTCGTTGTAGAATTTTTTGTAGAACTGCCGCATCACGTCCACCACCATCGGCTGCTCCGCGAAAGGGTTCATGATGTTGATACCCCGGGGCAGTTTGCCGGTATAATGGAGATGAGTGTTGAAATGAATGACCTTGTCCGCGAAAGTTTGCATGACTTAAAAATAACCGATATTCCATTATGCCGCGATTTGGATTTTCAATTTTATAATGTACTTTAGGCACGATACAGGCTATTCCACGAAAAATGCGTTCCTGAATGAAATATCCCGGGTATGAAAACTGACAGGGCTTACCTGAACACACTATGGCAAAACGTTGCTGCGAACGGCGACCAGCGTTCGTTCGAAGAGCTGTTCCACAGCTGCTATCAGCGGCTGGTGCGTTTTTCCGTGGAATATGTTCAAAGCCATGAGTCGGCCGAAGAGATCGTATCCGATATGTTCCTGAAGTTGTGGGCGGGAAGAGAAACCTACCTCGATGTGCAGAACATCGAAACTTATCTTTTTACCGCCATCCGCAACCGCTCGCTCAATTTTCTCCGCAAGTTTTCCGCGCTGCGGGTGGTCAGCACCGATCATCCCGAACAGTTCGCTATCGCGCGAAGCCACGATCCTTACAAGGCTTCCGAGTGGAAAGAGCTGCTGGCGCGGCTGGACGAAGCGGTGGAAATGCTGCCGCCAAAACGCCGTAAGATCTTCAGGCTGGTGCGGGAAGAAGGTTTCCGGCCGCGTGAAGTGGCGGAGATCATGAATATTTCACCACGCACGGTGGAGACCCAGCTCTTTAAAGCGGTAAAAACCCTGCATGCCGTATTGCGGCCGCATTTGCCCGTTCGCCAGAAAGCCGCTTCCACAGCGGCCGGGGAAGCGTTTCTGCTCTCCCTTTTGCTGGCCGTTTCCTCTTTTTAAAAATTTTTTTGCAGCCGGGTACGTAAACCGGCCTTCTTTTGGTGTCTTGTAATAAACAGGCGCAAACGCCGCTTTATGCAAACGCAAGAAGAACGGTACTTATGGCTGCTTTCCAGGAAACTTTCCGGGAGCATCACCGAAGATGAAAATAAAGAGCTGGAATCGCTCTCACAAAGCGATCAGCAGCTGCGGTCGGAAACCGAGGCCATGCAAGCCTTTTGGGCGCATGGCGCCAGCCGGCAGCAGGACGATCGTACACAGCAGGCTTTCGAACAGCTTACAACCCGGATGCAGGCGGAAGACCCGCAGATGTGGCCGGCGGAAGGGCAGCCGGCACGCAGCGGAAAATGGCGCAGGCTGCTGCTGCGTTCGGCCGCTGCTGCCGTATTGCTGGGGGGTAGTTATTATCTCCTGTCGAATACGGGCATGCTGCCCTGGCAGGACGGGCTGAAGGCGGACTACAACGTACGCGGCACCCGCTCGCACATCAAGCTGGCGGACGGCACCACGGTATGGCTCAATTCGGACAGCGAGCTGAAATACCCGCGCCGTTTCAAAGGGGCCAGCAGGGAAGTGTTCCTGAAAGGGGAGGCCTTTTTTGACGTGGCGAAAAACGCCGAAAAGCCATTTATCGTTCATACGGAAACCATGCAAGTGAACGTGCTGGGCACGAGCTTTAATATCAGGGCATATCCCGGCGACAGCGTGAGCGAAGCCACGCTCATCACCGGCGAAGTGGTGGTGGAGCTGAACAACAGCCCGGAAAAAAAGATCCGGCTTCGCCCCGCGGAAAAACTGGTCGTGCCCAACAATGCCGACTCTGTCAAAAACTTTTCCACCGGCCCCGAACCGGTGATCATGAAACCAACCTATTTTCCAAAGGCGGACAGCGCGATCATCGAAACCGCCTGGGTGGACAACCGCCTGATCTTCCAGGACGAAACCTTTGCCAGGCTTGCTTCGCGCATGGAACGCTGGTATAATGTGACCATCCGTTTCGACAACGAGGCCATCCAGCAATTGCGCTTTACCGGCATCTTTGAGAAAGAGCAGCTGCCGCAGGCCCTGCAGGCATTACAACTTACCGAACAGTTCAACTACAGGATAACAGACGACATGATTATTATTTATTAGCGATCACCAAAATCAACCGCCTATAGAGCAGGATAAAAAAAGAAACGGGAAATGTTGAAGCCATTCCCCGTTCATTAGTCTTAATGGAAACAGTATCTGTTCAGGAATGCTGCGTCCGATTATTTAATCAACTAATTCCATACAATTTATGAAAAAAAAGCATTTAGTGCGTGCTTTCAGTCCTCCGCATGCGCTAAAAAAGGTATGCCTGATTATGAAACTAGCCTTTAGCCTTCTCCTGCTCACTTTTTTGCACGTATCCGGCGCCGTCCGATCGCAGGAAAAAGTTTCTCTCAGCGTTCAGTCCGCCGATCTCAGGAAAGTGCTGATGCTGATAGAGGCGCAAACGAAGTACCATTTTATTTTCAGCGAACGCAAGCTTATCACCGACGAGAAGATCAACCTGTCGGTGAAGGACGAAACCGTGTTCAAAGTGCTGGAAACCGTGCTGCCGCTTGCCAATCTTGAATATAAGCTACTCGAGGGAAACCTCATCGCCATTACTACCAAAGGCGAAACGGGGCAGCCTGTCATAAAAAAAGACGTGCGCGGCACCGTCACGGACACTACCGGCATGCCGCTGCCCGGCGTGACGATTTCCGTGAAAAGCGCGCCCAGCGTGGGCACTACCACCGACCTCAACGGCAAGTACGTGCTGGACATTCCGGAAGGGGCCACCGTGCTGGTGTACAGCATGATCGGCTACGACCGGCAGGAGATCCCCATCAACGGCCGCGACGTGATCAACGTGCAGCTCGCCATCGCGTCCAGCCAGCTGGAGGAAACGGTGATCGTCGGTTTTGGCACGCAGAAAAAAAGGGAAGTGGTAGGCGCAGTGACCACCATCAATCCCAAAGACCTGAAAGTGCCGTCCAGCAACCTGACAACGGCGCTCGCCGGCCGCCTCGCCGGTGTGATCGCCTACCAGCGCAGCGGCGAGCCGGGTGCGGACAACGCGGACTTTTTTATCCGCGGCGTTACCACTTTCGGTTATAAAAAAGACCCGCTGATCCTGATAGACGGTATCGAAACCACCACCACCGATCTTTCGCGTCTCACAGTGGACGATATCGCCAGCTTTTCCATTCTCAAAGACGCTACCTCCACGGCGCTTTACGGCGCGAGGGGCGCCAACGGCGTGATCCTTATCACCACCAAGGAAGGGGTGGAAGGCAAAGCGCGCGTATCCGTAAGGATCGAAAATTCCAATTCGGCGCCGACGAAAAACGTGGCGCTGGCGGACCCGGTTACTTATATGCGGCTGGGCAACGAAGCCGTGCTTACCCGCGACCCGCTCGGCCAGCTGCCTTATTCCGAAGGCAAGATCGACAATACGGCGGCCGGCGCCAACCCTTACGTGTACCCGGCTACCGACTGGCGCAGCGAGCTGTTCAAGGAATCCACCATGAACCAGCGCGCCAATTTCAACGTGTCCGGCGGCGGCAAAGTGGCGCGGTATTACCTCGCCGCGGCGGCCAACCGCGACAACGGGAACCTGCGGGTGGACAAACGGAACAACTTCAACAACAACATCCGTCTCAACACCTATTCCCTCCGTACCAACGTCAACATCAACGTTACCAAAAGCACGGAAGTAGGCGTGCGTTTGTCAGGCGTGTTCGACGACTACAACGGCCCGCTCGACGGCGGCGCCACCATGTACAAAAAAGTGATACAGTCCAACCCGGTGCGTTTCCCGGCCTACTATCCCGCGGACGATGCGCACCAGTACGTGAAGCACATCATGTTCGGCAACTTCGGCACCGGCAACTATATCAATCCCTATGCGGACATGGTGAAGGGTTACAAGGAATATACGCGTTCCAAGCTCCAGGCGCAGTTCGAGCTGAAACAGGACTTTTCGTTCATCACCGAAGGCCTGAACCTGCACGCGCTTTTTAATACCTCCCGTTCTTCGTATTTCGACGTTTCCCGCTTCTACAACCCGTTCTGGTACACCGCCGGCAGCTACGACAAATACGCGGACGCCTATACGCTCAGCCTGCTGAACGCCAATACCGGCACGGAGTACCTGAATTACCGGGAAGGCGATAAAAACATCAGCTCCACCACCTACCTGCAGGCCACGGCCAATTACAACCGCACGTTCAACGAAAAACATAACGTAAGCGGCATGCTCGTGTTCCTGATGAACAACCAGGTGGCGGCTAACGCCGGGTCGCTGCAGCTGTCGCTTCCGCGGCGGAACATCGGTCTGTCCGGAAGGCTGACCTACGCCTACGACCAGCGTTATTTCTTTGAATACGATTTCGGGTACAACGGTACGGAACGATTTTACGAAGCGCAGCGTTTCGGCTTCTTCCCGTCCGTAGGCGCGGCCTGGCTGGTATCAGCGGAGCCCTGGTTCAAACCGCTGCTCAACACGGTGAGCAACCTGAAGCTGCGCGGCACTTACGGCCTGGTGGGCAACGACGCTATCGGCGACGAAAATTCCCGCTTCCTTTACCTGGCGGACGTGAACATGAGCGACCCCGACCGCGGCAGCGTGTTCGGCACCGATTACACCTATAGCCGCCCCGGCATTTTCATCAACCGGTACGGCAACAACGCCATCACCTGGGAAACCGCGAAAAAGACCAACTGGGGCGTGGAAGTGGGACTGTTCAACAAGATCAACATCCTGCTGGACATTTACACGGAAAAACGGACGAACATCCTGATGAACCGCGCGTCCATTCCCGTTACCATGGGGCTGCTGACCAACGCGGACGTGCAGGCCAACCTGGGCGAGGCTTCCGGCAAGGGTTTCGACCTCTCCGTCGATTACAGCCACAGCTTCAACCCCGATCTCTGGCTGCAGGCGCGCGGCAACTTCACCTACGCCACCAGCAAGTTCAACGTGTATGAAGAGCCCGATTACGTAGAAAAATACCTGTCGCATGTAGGCTACCCGCTGTCGCAGCGCTGGGGCTACATAGGCGAGCGGCTGTTCGGCGACGACGCGGACGTGGAAAACTCGCCGCTGCAGGGCTTTGGCGAATACGGCGCGGGCGACATCAAATACTACGATGTGAACGGCGACGGGCAGATCACCACGCGCGACAAAGTGCCGATCGGTTACCCCACCACGCCGGAGATCGTGTACGGTTTCGGTTTTTCTATGGGATATAAAAATTTTGACCTCTCCGCCTTCTTCCAGGGGCTGGCAAGGGAATCGTTCTGGATCGATGCGGAAGCCACGGCGCCGTTCGTGGACGAGCGCGCGCTGCTGCAGGCCTATGCGGACGATCACTGGTCGGAAAGCGACCGCAATCTTTACGCCGTATGGCCGCGCCTCAGCTCGAGGCCCATTGCCAACAACCTGCAGCAAAGCACCTGGTTCATGCGCAACGGGGCCTTCATGCGGCTGAAAACCGTGGAGTTTGGCTACAGCATTCCGCCCGCCATGCTGCGCCGGTACAAGATCGACCGCATCCGCATTTATTTCAGCGGCATCAACCTGCTTTCATTCAGCAAGTTCAAGATGTGGGATGTGGAAATGGGCGGCAATGGCCTGGGATACCCGCTTCAGCGGGTGATCAACATTGGCGCGCAGGTTTCATTCTGATAACAATGACGACAAAAAAAACAGACCGATGAAAATGTTCAAAAAGTGGCTGATCGCATTATTCGGGCCTTTATTATTCTCGTGTAATTACCTCGATATCGTGCCGGACAACGTGGCTACGGTAGACCATATATTCCGTATGCGCAATACGGCGGAACAATACCTGTTCACTATTTACAGCTATCTGCCCAACTATGCCGACCCGTACAATTACCACGTGTTCCTTGGCGGCGACGAGCTGTGGGCCAACGATTTCAATACCAGCGTAACGCCGCAGGCCTGGCAGATCGCCAAAGGTTTCCAGAATATCGTGACGCCATATTCCAACTACTGGGGCGGCACCGGCGGCGGCCGCGGCTTGTTCGTCGCCATCCGGGACTGCAACACCTTTCTGGAGAATATCTCAAAGGTGCCCGACATGGACGATTATGAAAAAGACCGCTGGAGGGCAGAAGCCACCTTTCTCAAAGCGTACTATCATTTCTACCTGTTCCGTATGTACGGCCCCATTCCGCTGATCGGCGAGAACCTGCCGATCACCAGCAACACCGAAGCGGTGAAAGTGAAACAGATGCCGGTAGATTCCTGCGTCAACTTCATCGTACGGCTGCTGGACGAAGCCGTAGTAAACCTGCCTGACAGGATACAGAACGAGGCCACCGAAAACGGCCGGGTCACCAAATCCGTTGCAAGGGCGCTCAAGGCCAGGCTGCTGGTTACCGCCGCCAGCCCGCTGTTCAACGGCAACCCGGACTATGCCGTTTATACCGGCAAGAACGGCGAGGAGCTTTTCCCTTCCGCCTACGACGAAACAAAATGGGAGCGTGCGGCCATCGCGTGCCGCGAAGCCATTGAAGAATGCCATGGAGCCGGCCACCAGCTGTATTATTTTAATCCCGCATTCCTGCCGTTCCCCGGCTCGCCCGAGACTATAACGGAAATGAGCATACGAAATTCGCTGTGCGAAAAATTCAACATCGAAGCCATCTGGACCAGCACCAACAACCGGGCCGTGACGCTTCAGCGCGAGAACCTGGCGAGGCTGTATTCCACCGACAAACAAAGCACCACGCTGTCCTCATTCGGCGCGCCTATGAAAATCGCCGAACAGTTCTACACCAAAAACGGCGTTCCGATCTCCGAAGACCTCGACTGGGATTACAATAACCGCTACGGCACCAGCAAAGTGCCTTCCTCCGAGAAATTGCGGATGAAACCCAATTATACGACGGCCAATCTCAACTT
>CBINIO010000197.1:0-7505 GCA_966250725.1 uncultured Chitinophaga sp. | reverse complement strand
AAGCGGGGCATTCCCTATACTTTTGTCGTGAATGAAACGGTCCCTCATTTTAGTTTTGGCGCTGCTTTACACGGTAACATCGACCGGCGCCACCTTTCACCTGCATTATTGCATGGGAAAGCTGGTGGAGGTCGGGTTCCTGGAGCACGAGTCCCCCCAATGCAGCAAATGCGGTTCCGGAGAAAACGGCGCCTGCGCCAAAAAGTGCTGCAAGGACATTCACCAGACGGTGAAGCTGGAAAAAGACCATAAAGTTGCCGAGAACGTCTTTCAGTTCGTGCAGCTTGCAGCCATCCCCGCAACCGTTTCTTTTATTGATCTTCCTGCGGTTTTTCCCGTTTCCTCCGTGGAAGAACATCCCACCGGGCATGCACCTCCACGAAACGGCCATGTTCCTTTTCACATCTTTTTCTGCACTTTCCGTATCTGAAATTAACCCCCTTGTCCGGCGTTCCATTCGATCCGCAGCATCCGAACGGCCGGCGCTCCCTGTGCTGCAAACTCCCATGATCCAAAAAAATATTGCCCCCTGTAACCGCGTTCCCCGGCCGCTGACGGTATGAGCGCCGGTACAAAATCGATAAGAGATATGGTACATCGAATTATAGAATGGTCGTTAAAGAACCGGTTCATCGTGCTGGTAATGGCTACGGGGCTGTTCGCCTGGGGCATTTTCGCCGTGAAAAATAACCCGGTGGACGCCATCCCCGACCTGTCAGAAAACCAGGTGATCGTATTTACGGAATGGATGGGCCGCGGGCCGCAGCTGATCGAGGACCAGGTTACTTACCCGCTGGTGACCAACCTGCAGGGGCTGCCGAAGATCAAATACGTACGCGGCTCCTCCATGTTCGGCATGAGTTTCATTTATGTGATCTTCCACGACGACGTAGATATTTACTGGGCGCGGGAACGCGTGCTGGAAAGGCTTAGCACCGTTTCGAACACGCTGCCTGACGGGGTGACGCCACAGCTGGGGCCTGACGGCACCGGCGTCGGGCACATCCTCTGGTATACGCTCGATGCTCCTGATATGGACCTCGGGGAACAGCGCGCGCTGCAGGACTGGTACGTGAAATTCGCGCTGCAGAACGTGGAAGGCGTCAGCGAGATCGCCTCTTTCGGAGGTTTCCAGAAACAGTACCAGATAAGCCTGGACCCCAATAAACTGTTGTATTACCGGCTTTCCGTGCCCGAAGTGATCAACGCCGTGCGGGCGAACAACAACGAATCGGGCGGGCGGAAGTTCGAGCTAAGCGGCATCGGTTATATCATCAAAACTTCCGGCTACCTGCAATCCCTTGAAGAAATAGAGAACATTCCCGTCAAAAATCAGAACAGCATACCCATCCGCATCGCGGACGTGGCTTCCGTGCAAATGACCGGCGAAACGCGGCTGGGCATATTCGACCAGGACGGCGAAGGCGAGCGCGTGGGCGGCATCGTGGTGATGCGGTACGGGGAAAATGCAGACGCCGTGATCGAAAAAGTAAAGGCCAGGATGGAAGAAGTGGCGAAAGGCCTGCCGGAAGGCGTAAAGTTCGATATCGTGTATGACCGGGGCAAGCTGATAAAAGAATCGATCGAATCGATCAAAACCACGCTTATCGAGGAAATGATCGTGGTATCGCTGGTGGTGATCATTTTTCTTTTTCACTGGAGAAGCGCGTTGAGCATTATCATACAAATACCCGTCACGCTTGCGGCGAGCTTTATCCTGATGAACGCTTTCGGCATCTCGTCGAACATCATGTCCCTGACCGGGATCGCGCTGGCTATCGGCGTGATCGTGGACAACGGCATCATCATGAGCGAAAACGCCTATAAACATCTTGCTGAAAGGTACGCCCTGTGGCAGCAGGAGCAGAAAAAACCATTATCATGAACCGGTTGAAAAAAATATTTAAAAGACCGCCCGGATGGATATCCGAAGAAGAACGGCTGAAGGTCATCGAGCAGTCCGGCAAACAGGTGTCGCGCGGCGTGTTCTTCGCAACGATCATCATCATCACCTCGTTTCTCCCGGTGTTCATGCTCACGGGGCAGGAAGGCAAGCTGTTTCACCCGCTGGCCTATACGAAAACCTTTATCATGATCGTGGACGCCTTTCTCGTGATAACGCTGGCGCCGGTGCTGATCTCGTTTTTTATGAAAGGAAAGTTCCGGCCCGATCATGCCAACCCTGTAAACCGGGTGCTGGAGAGGATTTACGAGCCAATTATCAGGGGCGTGCTCAAATGGCGCAAGACCGTGATCGCGGTCAATGTTATCGCTCTTGTTATCACCATCCCGCTGTTAAAAAGCCTGGGGAGCGAGTTTATGCCGCCGCTGGACGAGCAGAGCATCCTGTTCATGCCCGTGACCCTGCCGGACATTTCCAACAACGAAGCAAAACGCATTTTGCAGGTGCAGGACAAGATCATCAAATCGGTGCCGGAGGTGGACAAGGTGCTGGGGAAGGCCGGGCGCGCCGGCACGGCCACGGATAATTCGCCGATAAGCATGATCGAAACGATCATTATGCTGAAGCCGAAATCGGAATGGCGTGAAGGCATTACAAAGAAAGACATCATCAGCGAGCTGGACGCGAAACTCCAGATCCCCGGCGTGATCAACGGCTGGACGCAGCCTATCATCAACCGCATCAACATGCTGGCTACCGGCATCCGCACGGATGTGGGCGTGAAAGTGTACGGGCAGCATCTCGATACCATCGCTGCGGTTTCCGAACGGGTGAAGGAAGCGCTGGAAGGCACACCCGGCATTGCCGACCTGTATGTGGAACCTGTTACGGGCGGAAAGTACCTGGACATCGACGTACGGAGACAAGACCTTGCGCGGTACGGCCTGACGGTGGATGACGTGAACCAGACCGTGGAAACCGCGCTGGGCGGCGCGCCCGTCGGCAACACCATTGAAGGCAGGCAACGGTTCTCCATCAGCGTCCGCATGTCGCAGGAATACCGCAACAGCGTGGAGCGCATCAAACGTATTCCCATTATGACCGTGTCGATGGGGGAAGTGCCTTTGTCTTCCGTGGCCGATGTAAAGTTTGTGAACGGGCCGCCGATGATCACTTCGGAAAACGCCATGCTCCGCGGCGCGGTGATGTTCAATGTGCGGAACAGGGACCTGGGCGGCACGGTGGACGAAGCGATCAAAAAACTGAACGGCACCGTTCTTCCGCAGGGTTATTACCTCGAATGGAGCGGCCAGTACGAAAACCTGATCCGCGGGCGGCAAACGCTGATGTGGATCGCGCCGGTCGTGCTGCTGATCATCTTTTTCTCGCTTTACCTGGCCTTTCATTCCGTCCGCGAGGCTTTCCTGAGCCTGATCACCGTGCCCTTTGCATTGATCGGCGGCGCCTACATGATCTATTTCTGGGGCGTGAACCTCTCCGTGGCCGTTGCCGTGGGTTTTATCGCCCTCTTTGGCATAGCGGTGGAAACGGGGATCGTCATGGTCATTTATCTCAACGACGCGATGCAGCAGCTGGTAAGGGAGAAAGGGAACTCTTCGGAAACGATCAGCCGGGAAGACCTGCGCCTGGCGGTGATCCATGGCGCGGCAAAACGGCTTCGCCCGAAGCTGATGACGGTATGCGTGTCCCTGTTCGGCCTCGTGCCCGTTCTTTGGGCCACCGGCGTAGGCGCCGACGTGATGAAACCCATCGTGCTGCCGATGATCGGCGGGGTGCTTACTTCGTCCACGCATATTTTGCTGGTGACGCCGCTGATCTTCCTGATGACAAAAGAATACGAATTACGCAAGTACGGAAAACTGGAAATCCATGAAGCACATCATTAATGGCATCACACTTTTGGCGCTTTTCACAGCCGTGCCGGCCGCGGCGCAGCAGGCGCCGGTGCTGCCGCTGGACAGCATATTGCTCCGCATCGACCGGAACAACGTGCTGCTGCAGTCCTATTCGCTGAAAGCGGAAAGTTACCAATACAGCGCGGAGGCCGCCACCTCATGGATGGCCCCGATGGCCGGTATCGGCACGTTCATGACCCCGTACCCGGGGCAGGCGGTGATGGACGGCCGCGACAAAGGCAGCCTGATGCTGCAGCTGGAGCAGGACATTCCCAACCCGGCAAAGCTCGGCGCGAGAAAAAAATATATCGCCTCGCAGGGAAATATCGCGCAGGCCGCCCGCGGGGTTACGCTGAACGATCTGAAGGCGCAGGCGAAGCGGCTTTATTTCAGCTGGCTCGTCGCGGAACAACGGATAAACATTTTGCGGGAGAACGCGAAGATCATGGAAACGATGAAGAAGATCGGGGAAGTGCGTTACCCTTACAACCAGTCCGGGCTCAGCGGTGTTTATAAGGCTGAAGCAAAGATCGCGGAGAACAAAAATATGATCCTCATGCAGGAAGGCGACATCGCAAAGGCCCGGGCCTGGCTGAACAGCCTGATGAACGCAGCGGGCGATGCGCAGTTTGATATCGATACCAGCTACCGGCCGAAGTTCGACAGGGCGCCTTCCTACGATACGGCCTATCTCGCCGCTTCGAGAGCGGATATTCACAAAATGAACGAAAGCATCCGCTCCATGCGGCTGAACATTGAAAGCATGAAAAAAGAAAAGAAGCCGGACTTCAGGCTGCGGCTCGATCACATGCACCCGCTGAATGCCATGATGCCAAAGGCTTACAGCGCGATGGTGATGGCAAGCATCCCGATCGCGCCCTGGTCGTCCAAAATGTACAAGTCAGGCATCAGGGGAATGCAATATGAGATACAGGCGATGGAAAAGGAGAGGGCCGCCATGCTGCAGGAGAGCCAGGGAATGCTGTACGGCATGCAATATGAGATCCGCTCCATGCAAAAGCGGATCGGGGCGATGGAAGACAAGGTCGTCCCCGCCTTGCGAAGGGCGCTGGACGTTAATTTTCTGAATTACCAGGAAAACAGGTTGGCGCTGCCGGAGGTGATCGATTCCTGGGAAGCGCTTACCATGATGCAGTCCAGCGTGCTGGACGAAAAATTAAAGTTATATGAAATGATCGTCGATTATGAAAAACAGTTATACCGGTAGGATATTATTGACGCTGTCTTTTTTAGCACTGGCGCTGGCCGCCTGCAAAAACGAAAACGAAAAAGCGGCGCAAACGTACATCTGCCCGATGCATCCGCAGATCGTGCGGGACGAGCCCGGCGAATGCCCGGTCTGCGGCATGGACCTTGTGCCGGAAAACACGCACAGCGAACAGGCGATCGACAGCAGCATTGCCATGCTGACAAAACCGGTCAATGGCAGGATCGTTGCAAGCATCCCCGCCATCGGCGCGGAAAGCGGCGTACGCAGGTTTACCGTTGAGGTGAACGGGGTGGTTACGTACGACGCCCGCAACCAGACGGGTATTGCCAGCCGGGTGGGCGGCAGGATAGAACGGCTGCTGATAAAATACAACTACCAGCCTGTCAGGAAAGGGCAGGTGATCATGGAAGTATATTCGCCGGAGCTGGCGGCCGCGCAGCGGGAGCTGCTGTTTATTGCGAAAAACGACGGTGGTATGTTGTCCGCGGCGAAACAGAAGCTGCTGCTGCTCGGCATGCGGCAGCGGCAAATTGAGCGGGTGCTGAGCACCGGCGAGATCCTTTATCGCGTTCCTGTTTTTAGTCCTGCCGACGGGTATATCCTGGAGAAGCAGATTGCCGGAAACACGCCGGCCGCTGCACCGATGCCGGTAACCGCTGCCGGTGACGGGATGGGCGGTATGAACGGGCCGGCTTCGTCCGCCGTGGCTGTTCCTGCCCCAACGGCCCCCGCCGCCACGCCGGTGCTGCTTCGCGAAGGGCAGTACGTGAGCGCAGGCCAGCCCCTGTTTACCATCTACAGGGATAAGGCGCTGGTAGCGGAGTTCGCCTTCCCGCCACAACTGGCCGCAAAGCTTGCAAAGGGGCAGGAGCTGAAGTTCCATCCCCTCAGTGACGGGAGCAGCATGCAGGCTGGCAGCATCGGGCTGATTGAGCCTGTTTTCCGCGACGGCATGAATTTTACGATCGCCCGTGTGTACCTGCAAAACAGCCCGCTCCAGGCCGGGCAGTTATTAAATGCCAAAGTTCCGGTTGTGTATACCGAAGGCTGGTGGCTGCCTGCAAAAGCGGTTTCACGCCTGGGCAGTAAATCCGTCGTCTTCAGAAAAGAAAATGACGCATACGTTCCCGCAGCGGTGACAACCGGCGCCGAAGCAGACGGCATGATACAGGTGCTCACCGACATCGGCGCGTGGAAAGTGGCGTCCAACGCGTTTTATCTCGTGGACAGCGAAAGCTTTATTAAAACAGACAAATGAACGCAATATGGAAAGGAAAAGTTTTCTAAAGGCGATCGCGTTTGCTTCCATTGCGCCGGCAGTGCTGCTGGTAGCGTGCGCGGAAACGGGAGAAAAAAAACACGCCGGTGAAAAACAGCAGGCATTCACCTGCCCCATGCATCCGCAGATCGTACAGGACAAGCCCGGCACATGTCCCATTTGCGGCATGGACCTCGTTCCCTTTGACAAGGCCAATAAAGATATTTCGATCATGCTCGGCGAAAGGCAGATCAAACTGGCGAATATCACCACCGCAGCGGTGGGCGCCGGCGCGCTGTCCAATTTCAAAAAACTGAATGGCAGGCTGGCGACCGATCCTGAAAAAACGGTCGTTATCTCCAGCCGCGTGCCCGGCCGCATTGAAGCGCTTTTTGTAAAGGAAACCGGTGTGAAGGTCGGCAAAGGCCAGCCGCTGTACAGGATCTATTCCGAACAGCTCGCCTCGCTGCAGCAGGAATACCTGCTCGCGGCCGCGCAGGCACGGCAGTTCCCGGCCGATGCACGTTTTCAGCAGATCGAGCAGGCGGCGCGGCAAAAACTCGTATTATACGATCAAAGCGACGCGGAGATCGCCCGCCTGGTAAGGTCGGGGAAAGTGGAACCGTATGTTACATACCGCGCGCCGGCCGGTGGTACCGTTTCCGAAGTAACCGCCGCCGAAGGCCAGTATGTTTCCGAGGGCGGGCCGGTTATGCGCCTGGAAGGGTACGATCAGCTTTGGGTGGAAACAGATGTGTATCCCGCGGAAGCTTCCGCCGTTCACGTTGGGCAGACCGTTGAAGTGGCGGTATCCGGCTGGGAAAATGAACGGCAGAAAATGACGGTCCGGTTCATCAACCCGTCTTTGCAAAGCGGCAGCCAGCTGCTGCAGGTACGCGGCACGGTCGCCAACCCCGGAAACCGCTGGCAGCCCGGCATGCAGGCGACCATCCTGCTGCCGGTGAAAAGCAAGGGAAATGTGCTCAGCCTGCCGGCAGACGCCGTGATCCGCGACGGCAAAGGCGCGCACGTATGGATCGAAAAGGAAAGCGGGAAATTCGTGCCCAGGAGGGTAAAGACCGGGATGGAGGATTTTGAAATGGTGGAAATCACCTCGGGGCTGCAGGCGGGCGACAAAGTGGTCGTTACCGGGGCATACTTATTGTATTCCGAGTTCATACTGAAAAAAGGGGCCGA
>CBINIO010000196.1:0-7547 GCA_966250725.1 uncultured Chitinophaga sp. | reverse complement strand
ACTGCAAAACTTTCATACCCTTAAATTATGCAAAATTTAACCGAAATGTAAATTGTAAATTTCCCATAGGATAAAAAATGAGCAAAATTGATTAAGAAGCGTAATGCCGCCGCCATCGCTTCCTTTTACTTTTGATAAAAAATATCCCATGGCCGTACAATGGAAAGGAGTGTACCCCGCGCTCACCACCAAGTTCACAGAAAAAGAAACGCTCGACCTGGAGCTGTTCGGGAAGAACCTTGACGCGCAGCTCGCTGCGGGGGTAGCCGGCGTGATCATCGGCGGCTCGCTCGGCGAGGCCAGCACACTTGCTTTGGAAGAAAAAGGCGAGCTGGTGAAATTTGCGGTGGACAGGCTGAAAGGCCGCATCCCCGTGATCCTCAACATCGCCGAAGGCGCAACCCGCGACGCGGTAAAACAAACGGCGCTGGCGGAGCAATGGGGAGCAGAAGGGCTGATGCTGCTGCCGCCCATGCGTTACAGGTCGGACGAGCGGGAAACGGTGCAGTATTTCCGCAGCGTGGCGGACGCAACCGGTTTGCCGGTGATGCTGTACAACAACCCGGTGGATTATAAAATTGAGATCACGCCGCCGATATTCGAAGAGCTGGCGGCCTGCGAAAATATCAAAGCGGTGAAAGAATCCACGCGCGACGTAACGAACGTGATCCGCATGCGCAACCGCTTTGGCGACCGGTTCAGCATTCTTTGCGGCGTGGACACGCTGACGCTGGAAGAGCTGGTCACCGGCGCGGACGGCCTGGTAGCAGGGCTGGTATGCGCGTTCCCGGAAGAAACGGTGGTGTTGTACGACCTGGTAAAGACCGGGCGTATCAAAGAGGCGCTGGCGCTTTACCGCTGGTTCATGCCGCTGCTGGAGCTGGACATTCACCCGAAGCTGGTACAGTATATCAAGCTGGCTGAAACATATACCGGCCTTGGTTCCGAGCACGTGCGCGCACCGCGGCTCAGGCTTCAGGGAGAAGAAAGGGAGCGGATCGCGAAAACGATAGAGCGGGCATTGGCAACGCGGCCCGACCTGGCAAAGTTCAGGATGGAGGCAGTTTCGTCCGCAGGTGACGAATAGGCTGTTGCTTGAAGGTTTTCAATGCTGTATCAACAGGCATTACCTGCGTATTAACGATATTCCCAAACCGCAATGCCGCAACACCGGCATCGGCAAACGATACATCCATGACGCACATTTCACAAGTCATGCGGCAATCACACGAAGCGTTCGCAGCGTACCGGAACATACGGCCCGCGCAGCGCGCGTTATTCCTCGAATCCATTGTCGCCGCATTAGAGGCCCGGCGTGAAGCGCTTACAACAATCACACAAAATGAGACCCACCTGCCGCCGGCAAGGCTGAACGGGGAATTATCCCGCACCACCGGCCAGCTGAGAATGTTTGCTAACCTCGTAAAAGAAGGAAGCTGGGTAATGGCCGCCATCGACACGGCGGACGCCCGGCGTATGCCGCCAAAACCCGATACCCGGAAGATGTCCGTGCCGCTTGGCCCGGTGGTCGTATTCGGCGCATCCAACTTTCCGTACGCTTTTTCCACCGCCGGCGGCGACACCGCCAGCGCACTGGCAGCCGGTTGCAGCGTGGTGGTACGCGCGCATTTCGCGCATCCGCGTACTTCCGCGCTCGTGTTCGAAGCCATGCAGGAGGCCATCAAAACCAGCGGCATGCCCGAACACACCGTTCAGCATGTGACCGGAACCGGGAACGAGACCGGTAAAGCATTGGTGACGCACGAGCTCACGGCAGCGGTCGCTTTTACCGGTTCCATGAACGGCGGCACGGCGCTGATGCGGTATGCGCAGGAAAGGGCCGTTCCCATTCCCGTATTCGCCGAAATGGGCAGCATCAACCCGGTGCTGCTGCTGCCAGGCAAACTGAAGGAGAACGATCCCGCGCTGGCTCAAAAACTGGCGGCGTCCATCACGCTGGGAATGGGGCAGTTCTGCACCCAGCCCGGGTTGATGATCGGTATAAAAGGACCGGAGCTGGATGCTTTCTTGCAACAGCTTGCCGCGGAGATTAAGGCATTCAGCCCGCACGAGATGCTGCATGAAGGCATTGCGGCGAATTACGATGCCCGCGTCACGGGGCTGACTGGTAAAAAGGAGCTGCGTGTTGCGGCGTTTTCTGCAGCCGCGAATTATGATTCTCGCGGCGAGGCATCGGCTGGCGAAAAGGGGCAGGGTGCTGCTTCTTCCGTTGAAGCGCCGACCGGTAAAACGAAGCCGCGCCCGGCGGCGCAGAGTACCGTTGCCGCGAATCACGATTCTCGCGGCAAGACCTCAACCAACAAACAGCATACCGCCGTCATTACCACGGTGAACGCCCGCGATTTTCTAAAAGACGCCGCGCTGCGTGAAGAAATATTCGGCCCATACTCGCTGCTGGTGCAATGCGCCGACACCACCGAAATAGAACAGGTGATGGACAGCCTCGGCGGCCAGCTCACCGCCACGCTGATGGCTACGGAAGAAGACCTGGCGCAGCATGCCGGTCTGCTCGGCCGTTGCCTCCAGATCGCCGGCCGGGTGATCGTGAACGAAGTGCCCACCGGTGTGGAAGTATGCGCCAGCATGGTGCATGGCGGTCCTTTCCCCGCTGCGTCCGACCCGCGTTTTACCTCTGTGGGCGCCTCCGCCATCCAGCGCTGGGCGCGGCCCGTATGTTTCCAGAACTTCCCGGAGCACCTGCTGCCCGAAGCGCTGCAAAACGCCAACCCGCTGCATATCTGGCGCATGGTGAACAACGAATGGACAAATACCTGATATCCGCTTAATTGTTTATTTTGTATTGATGAAACAGGCCACCAAAAAGACCTTCTTTTGTATAGACGCCCACACCTGCGGCAACCCCGTGCGGTTGGTGGCGGGCGGAGGCCCTTCCCTGAAAGGGAACAGCATGAGCGAAAAACGCGCGCACTTCCTCCAAGAATTCGACTGGATACGCAAAGGCCTGATGTTCGAACCGCGCGGGCACGATATGATGAGCGGCAGCATCCTGTACCCGCCGCAGGACCCCGCCAACGATATCGCCGTGCTGTTCATCGAAACCAGCGGCTGTCTCCCCATGTGCGGGCATGGTACCATCGGTACCATTACCATCGCCATCGAAGAAGGACTGCTGCTGCCCAAAACGCACGGACGGGTAAAAATGGAAACCCCGGCAGGACTGGTGGACGTTCGATACACTACCATCGGCAATAAAGTAAAGACGGTAAAGCTCACCAATGTGCCGTCGTGGCTGGAAGCAAGCGGGCTGACGGCGGAATGCCCGGAGCTGGGTGAGCTGACGTTCGACGTAGCCTATGGCGGCAACTTTTACGCGATCGTCGATGTGCAGGAACGTTTTGCGGGACTGGAACATTACGGGGCGGACAAGCTCATTGCCTGGGCCCGCGTACTACGGCAGCGCATAAACGAAAAATACGATTTTGTACACCCGCACGATCCCACGATCAGAGGCTGCTCGCATATCATGTGGACGGGCGCCGTACTCGACCCTTCGTCCACCGCGCGCAACGCCGTGTTTTATGGGGACAAGGCCATCGACCGTTCGCCCTGCGGCACCGGCACCTCCGCGCGTATGGCGCAATGGTATGCCAAAGGGAAACTGAAAAAAGGAGAAGCCTTTGTTCATGAAAGCATCATCGGCTCGCGGTTTACAGGCACGATAGAAGAGGAGACCACCGTCGCCGGGAAACCGGCCATCAGGCCCGGCATTGAAGGCTGGGCAAGAGTGTACGGTTACAATACGATCAGTATCGACCCGGAAGACGATCCCTATGCATACGGCTTCCAGGTACTATAATCATCTACCAAAAGCTGAACCAGCATGAAATGCGTAATTATCGGCGGCGGCATCATCGGCCTCAGCAGCGCCCTTTACCTGCGGCAAAGCGGCTGGGAGGTAACGGTGCTGGACAAAGGGGATTTTTCGGACAACTGCTCTTACGGCAACGCAGGATATGTTTGTCCCAGCCATTTTGTTCCCATGGCCGCGCCCGGCATCGTGAAGCAGGGCTTCAAATGGATGCTCGACCCCGAAAGCCCCTTCTATGTAAAACCCCGCCTGAGCCGCGAACTGGCGGACTGGGGCCTCAAATTCATCCGCAGCGCCAACGCCGCCCATGTGGAGCGGAGCGCCGTTCCCCTGCGGGACATTGCCGTGCTCAGCAAACGCATGTACGAATCATGGTTGCAGCTGCCCGGCTTCGATTTCGCTTACGAACAAAAAGGCCTGCTGGACATGTTCCAGACGCAGAAGAACGCCGATCATGCGCGTCACACTGTGGAAAGGGCGCATGCGCTCGGGCTTTCCGGTACGGAATACCTTACCGCCGAACAGGTGCAGGCCATGGAACCGCAAACGCGTCTCAATATCCTCGGCGCCGTTTATTTCAAGGGCGATGCGCACCTGTATCCCAACAAACTGATGCAGAACCTGCGGCAATATCTTCCCGCCAACGGTGTGCAAATGCTGCCGGGCGAAGAAGTGACGGGCATCGAACAGGCAAAAGCGAAAGTAACGAAAGTGATCACACGTACAGGCATATACGAAACCGACCTGGCAGTAGTGGCTACCGGTTCCTGGAGCCGCGCCATGGCCGCCCGGCTGAACGTGGACCTGCCGATGGCGGCGGGGCGCGGGTATTCCATCACCTACGAGGATGCGCCGTATAAAATGAACCATCCCGCCATCCTGATGGAAGGCAAAGTAGCCATCACGCCCATGGACGGCAACAAGATCCGTTTTGGCGGCACCATGGAGATCACCTCGCTCACCGCGCCGCCGAATATGAACCGCGTGAAAGGCATCCTGCGCACGGTGAAAAACTTTCTTCCCGAATACGACATCCCCATGCCCGCGAAAGAGCAGGTGTGGTATGGCTACCGGCCCTGTTCGGCGGACGGCCTTCCTTATATCGGCAGGGTAAAGCATCTTGAAAACTGCATCATTGCCACGGGTCATTCCATGCTGGGGTTAAGTCTTGGCGCGGGCACCGGCAAGCTGGTGAGCGAGCTGGCGAACGGGCAGCCTTTGAGCATGGACATACGGCCGTTCGCGCCGGAGCGTTTTCTGAAGTAACCGGGTGGCGACGACCGGTAAATGAGCCTTCGCGGATCAGGATGCGATAGCCACGAAGCGCGCGCTGCCGGTCATGACAGGATCATATTGCCCAAACAGCTGCGGGTCAGGGGAGCTTACAGCGATGCTGTCCGCTCAACCGATATTGGCCGGGTTCGGGATGAAGTTGAGGAAGGCGTTGAACTTGGTCTGGTATTTCCTTTTGTCCAGCTTGTAATAGAACGCGCCGCGCTTGGAGCTGAGACGTTCCTTGTCTTTCTGTTTGATGAGCAGGCCTGTCGAAAGCACTTTCCGCGAAAAATTCCTTTTGTCCATCAGCGTGTCGAAAATGCCTTCGTAGAGGTTTTGCAGCTGCGGCAGCGTGAATTTTTCGGGCAGCATTTCAAAAACGATGGGGTGGAAGGCGGCTTTATAACGCAGTTTCTGTTTTGCCAGCTCCACCATATCGCGGTGGTCGAAAATGAGGGACGGAAGTTTTTTGAGGGGGAACCATTCCGAATGATAGTCCTGGTTGATCTGCTTTTTGTACTTGTTGATATCGATGAGGCTGAAATACACGACGGACAATGTTCTTTCCACGGGATCGCGCTCTACTTCGCCAAAGGTGTGCAGCTGCTCCATGTACACGTTCTCCAGCCCGGTAAGCTCCTTCAGCACGCGGCTGGTAGCCTCGTCCAATGTTTCTTTTGGATGAATGATGCCGCCCATCAGGCTCCAGCGGCCCTTTTCAGGCTCAAAGCCGCGTTTGATGAGCAGTATCTTCATTTCGGCGCCGTCAAATCCGAATATGATGCAGTCTACAGCCACCAGCACCCTGTTCTTGCCGGAGTAATGAGAGATTTCCAAAGTTTTACCAGTTTTAGCGCAGACCAATTATAATAAATGTCGCACAGACAATTTATAGAACATTCATGAAAAATAGCTGGAATTTTCGGGATTTAATCCGGATATTTAAAGGTCTATCTACCCATTTAAAAAAAAAGTTTCACGTCATGTTGAATAAACCATCCAAATTTATGGCCGCGTCTTTTGCCGCATTGCTGGCATTTTCGGCCTGTAACAACGCGGCGGAGGAAAAGAAAACCGCTACTATGCTTACATCACAACCCTACGGCAACCTTGCCGGCGCCGAGATCGTGCAGTACACGCTTACCAATCCCGACGGGATGATCGTGAAAGTGCTGAACTACGGCGGCGTAATTACGGACATCATCACCAAAGACAAAGACGGCACGCCCGGCAACGTGGTGCTGTCTTACGACACGCTGGCCGGTTACCTGCAGGCCGGCAACCCATATTTCGGCACACTGGTAGGCCGTTACGCCAACCGCATCGCCAAAGCCACTTTTAAGATCGATACCGCCACTTATCAGCTTGCCGCGAACAACAACGGCAACTCGCTGCACGGCGGGCTGAAAGGTTTTGATAAAGTGGTGTGGAACGTTACGCCGCTCCAGGGCGACAGCAGCCTGCTGCTCGAATACCAGAGCAAGGACGGCGAAGAAGGTTACCCCGGCAACCTGAACGTAAAAGTGATCTACACCCTCACGAGCGACAATGCGCTGAAGATCGAATACGTGGCCGAAACGGACAAACCGACGCCAGTAAATCTTACCAATCATACTTATTTTAACCTTTCCGCGGGCAAAAGCGCGAACATCCTCGATCACGAGCTGCAGCTGGACGCGCCGGGCTACACGCCGGTGAACGATCAGCTGATCCCGCTCGGCCGCATCGATTCCGTAAAAGGTACGCCGATGGATTTCACCACGCCGCAGCGCATCGGTTCGCGCATCGATTCCGTAGAAGGCGGTTATGACCACAACTGGGTGTTTTCCAAAGAAGGCGGCCTGGCGAAAGTGGGCAGCCTCTACGATCCCGCATCCGGAAGGGTGATGACGATCTCGACTTCCGAGCCGGGCATCCAGTTCTACACCGGCAATTTCCTGGACGGATCGCTGCAGTTCACCCGCAACGGCGCCGTTTACGGCAAACATGCGGGCCTTTGCCTGGAAGCGCAGCATTTTCCCGATTCGCCCAACCAGCCGTCTTTCCCGAACACCATTTTGAAACCGGGCGGGAAGTATACGCAGACGACGATTTACAAGTTCGGGGTGAGATAAAAAATAATCCATACCTTACCGGCAGAAAGCAGCCGAACCAGCATGCCGCAACACGACATTATTCCTTCCGCCGAACAGCTGGCCTGGGACGATTTCAGGAAAGGTGACCGGGATGCGTTTGCAAATTTGTACCACCTTCATGTTCAGCCGCTGATCGCCTATGGAATGCGGGTCACAGGAGAGCAGCAAGTGGTAAAGGACGTTATCCAGGACCTGTTCGTGGAGCTTTGGCGCTCCAGGGCTCGTTTACAGCCCGTTCAATCGGTCAGGGGGTACCTCCTGAAGGCGCTGCGTTATAAGCTTCTCCG
>CBINIO010000195.1:0-7562 GCA_966250725.1 uncultured Chitinophaga sp. | reverse complement strand
GGATGGCGGGCCTGGATTTAAAGGTGGCGAAGCTGACGGCGCCCGCTTTGGTTTCCCAGGCATCGGGCGTCATAGGGATACGCACTTCGGCGTTTTTTTGCTGTGCGTACAAAATGGCGGAAGGAAGCAATGCCAGTGCGATCAGAACTTTTTTCATATCGATATTTTTTTAAACTTTGAATGCTGACGGAACGAATGGTTCAAAGATGGGCAGATAGGGCAGAGGAGGCATACCAAACCCGTTTCAACTTCATGCAACTTCATTCATGAAGGCATTCAATTGAAAACCAATGAAAAACAACAACGATGCAATATACCTGGCAGCCTGCTGCGCGGCGATAGAGGACAAGCTGGGCTGGGGCGTCAGCGCGGTTTGGACGAACCAGGATTTTGAGAACCTTTCCGAGAACATACTCGAAGCCACCGGCGTGACGCTCAGCAGCACCACGTTAAAACGGATCTGGGGAAGGGTGAAATACGACAGCGCCCCCACCTTCACCACGCTCAACACGCTGGCCCGCTACCTGGGTTACGAGCATTGGCGGGCCTTCCGGCAAAGCGAAGAAAAAAAAGCGCAGGGCATGGGGCGGCAGGACGGAAAAGAGGACGAAGCCGGCGCTTCCAAAAGCCGTTACATCTGGACGGCCCTCGGGCTGGGCGCGTTGGTGGTAATGGCGATCCTTGGCTTTAATTCCATCCGCAACAAAAAAAGCCCGGAGAAAACGGAAAAAACGCTGCCTGCCGAACTGTACAGCTTCAGCAGCCGCAAAACGGTCACCGAAGGCGTGCCCAACACCGTGATCTTCGACTACGACGCCACCGCCGCGCCGGACGATTCCATATTTATCCAGCAGAACTGGGATCCGACAAAACGTTTCCGCGTATCGCGCGCGCAGCGCCAGGCCACTTCCGTATATTATTATCCCGGCCACTTCCGCGCGCGGCTGGTGGTGAACGGGGAGGTCGTAAAAAAACATTCGCTGCTGATCACCACCAAAGGCTGGCTGCCCATGATCGAGCGGCCGGAAATACCGGTCTATTTTAAGGAAGAAGAGGCCGTAAAGAACGGTGAAATGGGCATCAGCGTGGCGCAGATCAGGGCAAAGAACATCCCGATGCAGCCGGAAGCGCCCTGGGTGCGGTACAGCAAGATCGGCGGCTGGGATTCCGTGCGCACAAAAAATTTCCACTTCGAAGCCGAGGTGGTCAACGATTACGGCGAAGGTTCCGCCGTGTGCAGGCTTTCGGAGATCTATCTCCTTTGCGAAGGCAGCGCCATCATACTGCCGCTGGCGGGCGTCGGCTGCGTGTCCGACCTGAACCTGATGATGGTGGACCATTTTGTTTCCGGGAAAAAGCAGGACCTCTCCGGGTTTGGCGCCGATCTTTCAAAATGGACAAAAGTGACCTGCGATGCAAAAGAAGGACTGGTAACCGTAAGAGTGAACGGCCACGCGGCGTACCAGGCCGCCGTCGGCGAGGACGCGAAGATCGTGGGCGTCAATTTCCGGTTCAAGGGAACGGGAAGGGTAAGAAATGTGAGGCTGGGACCGCCGCCAATCAATTGATTTGTATATTTAAGGATAATTCCAACGTCTATGAACAATCGACAGGCCATTGTTTGCGGCAGCATTATTTCATGCGTCATCATCTTGTCCCGCTGCATTGGCACCGGTCAGAAGGAAGCAGACCTCAGGGGAGAACAATATGCCGCGCAGGCTTCCTGCGAAGGCTGTCATAAGGCCGTGTACGATTCCTACCTGCAAACCGCCCATTTTAATACATCGGCCGAAGCCGGCCCCGAAAACATAAAAGGCAGCTTCGACGCGCCGGGTAACGTGTACCACTATACGGAAAACAGGACGGTGGTGGTGGAAAAGCGCGACAGCGGGTTGTTCCAGGCCAGCTACGAAAACGGGGCGCCAAAGGAAGCGCATCGTTTTGATATTACCGTCGGCTCGGGAAAAAAAGCGCAGACCTTTTTGTACTGGAACGACGGGAAATTCTTCCAGCTGCCGCTTTCCTATCTCGTCGGCGCGCACCAGTGGGCCAACAGCCCGGGCTTCCCGCCCACGCACGCCAAATTCGACCGCCCGATCCCCAGCATCTGCTTCGGCTGCCACACTTCTTCCGTAGGCATTAAAGACACGAAGATCGAAGGACTGCAGATCGTCGAAACCTTTCACCGCAACCGTACCGTGTACGGGATCGACTGCCAGCGCTGCCACGGCCCCGCGGCCGCGCATGTGGACTATCATACCGCGCATCCCGAAGACAAGCAGCCGCATCATATGACGCGCATCAGGGCCTTGTCCAACCAGCAGCGGCTGGACCATTGCGCGATCTGCCATTCCGGTGTGGGCAGCCTGCAGCAGGCTGTGTTCAATTTTAAGCCCGGCGACGATCTCAGCGATTATTATTTCCCCGAGATCGGCGGCATTACAAAGGTCACCGCGCTGGACGTGCACGGCAATCAATACCAGCTGTTCACCGCGAGCAAATGTTTTGTGCAAAGCAAAGCCATGAATTGCTCCAGCTGTCACAACCCGCATGCAAGCGAAGCGGGCAACGCCCAATTATTTTCGCAGCGCTGCATGAGCTGTCACCAGGCGGGCAGCAACGCGTTCTGCAAATTCAAATCGTTACCGGCGGCCACGCTTTCAAAGAACTGCATCGATTGCCATATGCCGGCGCTGCCGAGCAATATCATCACGCTGCTCACAAACGGCGCCACCAATCCCACGCCGGATTCCATCCGTACGCACCTCATCAAGGTCTATCCCGAAGAAACGGCGAGGATCATGGCGATGATGAAGAAATAACTTCCATCTATCATCTTTATTTACCGTTTATCAGTGATTTTTGTTGTTTATAGTACTATGTATAAGATAGTACTATGTTTAGGATTATTTTGCCTGAAATTTAATCCGCCTTCCATGAAAAAGTTTTTCTTCCCCCTTTTTGCGTGCATCCTGTGCGCCTGCTCCGCCACCGCGCAGGACGACAGCGAACAGCTTACGCAGCTCATCCATGAAAAGGACAGTCTTTTCTGGAACGCTTACAACACCTGCAACACCAAAGCCTCCGCCGCATTTTTGTCCGATGACGTGGAGTTTTACCACGACAAGGGCGGCATCACCCTCGGGCTCGACAACCTGCTGCAGTCGCTGAAAGACGGTTTGTGCAAACAGCCCGAAGAGTTCAGGCTGAGAAGGGAAGCGGTGCCCGGCACGGTGCATATATTTCCCTTAAGCAGGAACAATGTTATATACGGCGCGGTCATCAGCGGGGAACATTATTTCTACATCAACCAAAAAGGCAAACCCGAATACCGCGACGGCTGGGCGAAGTTCACGCACCTCTGGCTGAAACGGAACGGCGCCTGGAAAATGACGCGCATTTTGAGCTACGACCATCGTCCCGCGCCAAACGGCAAAGCCGTCATCGCTCTTTCGCAAAGCGTGCTGCAGGCGTACGCGGGAAAATATACCGGCAGGCAGTCCGGCGCCTTACAGGTAGACGCGGGGCAGGGCGTGCTGGTGATGACAAACAAAGGCAAAACGTTCACCATCTATCCCGAACAACAAAATGTCTTTTTTATGAAAGAGCGTGATATCACGTTCGAGTTCACGCAAAATAAAATGATCGTAAAGGAACATGGAGCGGTTGCGGAGGAACTGCTGAAGGAATGATCAGCGTTCCGTTTAACGGAGTCCGCTCGCCATTGTTTGAAAGTCTGCTCCTGATTTTGCAGGTCCGCCGCTTCGCCGATAGCGGGCGTTACCAGCGGGATGCCCAGTCTTCGTTCGCGGCCGGTATCCTGCTCAGCGGCTCGTCGCAGCGATGGTTCGCCACACCTATGCCATCGCGCCGTTCACCCCGATCACCTGTCCCGAGATCCATTTTGCATCGTCCGAAACGAGGAATGCCACTACTTTGCTGATATCTTCAGGCTGGCCGAGACGGTTAAAGGCGTTCAGTCCTTTTAAGCGTGTGACAAGCTCCTCCGGTTTTCCCTTCAGGAACAATTCCGTAGCCACGGGGCCGGGCGCCACGGCGTTTACGTTGATGCCCCTGCCGACCTCTTTGGCAAATACACGCGTGAGCTGCTCCACCGCCGCTTTGGTGGCGGAATACACGGCGTAAGTGGGCATCATCAGTTTCGTGACGGTGGAGGAGAAGTTGATGATCGTGCCATTGTCCGCCAGCTTTGCGGCGGCTTCTTTCAGCGCGAGAAAGGTGCCTTTTACATTGATGTTGAAGTGCCTGTCGAAATCCGCTTCGGTATTGTCTTTCAGGAGCTTCGTCTCCATCACGCCGGCGTTGTTGATCAGCACGTCGATGCGGCCGAATGTTCTGATGCCTTCGTCGAACAGGGCGGTCACTTCCGCGGCTTTGCTCACGTCCGCCTTTATGGCGATGGCCTCGCCGCCATTGTTGCGGATGCTGCTCACCACGTTTTCCGCTTCCTTGCCGTTGCTGGCGTAGTTCACGACCACTTTCGCGCCCTGCGCGGCCAGCTTCACGGCCATGTCCGCGCCGATGCCTTTTGACGAGCCGGTGATCAGTATTACTTTGTTATCCAGTGTTTTCATGTCGATCTTTTTTCGGGTTTTGACGATGCAAAGATGCGGTAAATGCGCTGCATGGAATTGCAATATCTTCAGCAAAACCTGCCGATTCTTAAGATACGGAATCCGGCGGAATGCTTAATTTACGGGCCGTATGAAAAAAACGAAGATCAAAGTATACGATACCTTGTTCGACCAGTACCGCGATATGGGCGTGACGCCCGAATTTCACGGCGACGAGAAAGACTTTTCCATCTTCCGTTTGCAGGATGTGTTCCGCGAGCTGCCATTCAGCGCGGAAACCAGCCGGCTGAACTTCTTTGTGTTCAATTTCATCAAAAACGGCCACGGCGTGTACCACGTGGACGATGAACGATATGATATGCTGCCGGGCAGCTTTTATTTTACCAATCCCGGCCATTACCGTTCTTATACCTGGACGGAAATAAAAGACGTCACGCTTATTACTTTCAGCGAAGCTTTCCTGAAAAAATACGTTCACCCGCAGATCTTCGACCAGTTCCCGTTCCTGCTGGCGGAGAATTTCCCTGTGCGGCGGCTGCAAAGCGACGTGTTCGCGCAGTTTGAGACGATCTACACGCAGATTTATAAAGAATATGCCACTGACTGCACTTACCGCAACCAGCAGATCGGTCATCTTTTTGTAGTACTGCTGCTGAAGATCAAACAGTTTTTCTGGGACGGTTACAATCCCCTCAGCGAAGGCAGCCGCAGCTCGCAGATCGTGAAACGTTTCCGCCGTTTGCTGGACAGTCATTACCGCGAGGTCGGCGCGGGCAAAGCGGGATCCATCCTGCGTATACAGGATTATGCGGACGATCAGAACCTTCATCCCAATTATCTCAGCACCGTTATCAAAACCAAAACCGGCAAATCCATCGGCGCCTGGATCGTGGAAAAGAACATGGCCGAAGCAAGATCGCTGCTGCGGCATTCAGGCTTGTCCGTGAAAGAGATCGCTTACCGGCTTGGGTTTTGCGACCCGGCGCATTTCAGCGGGTATTTCAAAAAGAATGCGGGCGTAACGCCGGCGGCTTACCGGAAAGGCGGTGAATGAGCAACGGCTGTCAGGCGGCATGGAGAATATTCAGGAAAGTTGGATTATATTTAAACCGTCAAATTTGATATAAAACCCTCATCATTATGCATCCGAAACCCAAGTTTCTGACAGCGATCTGTCTTGGCGGCGTGTTTGCGCTGGCTTCCTGCGGTCAAAGCGGCTCAAAAGGCACAGGCGACGCGGCGGGCGACAGCTCCCTGGCGCCGGTGGAAACCAAAGCCGCCAATGCTCCCGATTATAAACCCGCTTTCCCGGGGCAAACGAGAATAGCCGGTGTAAAGACCGCCATGGCTTACGAAGGAAAAGTGCTGACCAGCGACCTGAAAAATCCCTGGGGCATCACCGTTTTGCCTGACGGCCGTTTTCTCGTCACCCAGAAAAAAGGCACCATGCGCATCGTTTCGCCTGACGGAACGGTGAGCGATTCCATCACCGGCATTCCTCCCGTGAACTCCAAAGGCCAGGGCGGTTTGCTGGGTGTGCGGGCAGACCCGGATTTTGCCAGCAACCGCATGGTATACTGGGTGTTCTCCGATCCTTTGCCGGAAGGTAACCTCACGGCCGTGGCAAAAGGCAAACTCTCCGCCGACGAAAAAACGATCGAAGGCGCTACCGTTATCTACCGCGCTACACCCGCTTATAAAGGCACGCTGCACTATGGCGGCCGCATCGTGATAGACAAGAGCGGCAACCTGCTCGTCAGCACCGGCGAACGTTCCGACCTTGAAACAAGGCCGCAGGCACAGGACCTGAAATCGGCGCTGGGTAAGATCGTGCGCATCACCAAAGACGGCAAGCCCGCAGCCGGCAATCCCTTCGAAGGTAATGCGGACGCGCGTCCCGAGCTGTATTCCTTCGGTCACCGCAACGTGCAGGGCCTTGCGTTCCACCCCGTTACCGGCGATCTCTGGGAAACCGAGTTCGGCCCCAGGGGCGGCGATGAAGTGAACCGCATCGAGCCCGGCAAAAATTACGGCTGGCCCACTATCACTTACGGCATCGAATACAGCGGCAAAAAAGTAGGCGACAGCATCCAGCAGAAAGCCGGCCTCGAACAGCCTGTTTATTACTGGGACCCCGTGATCTCGCCCAGCGGCATCACTTTCTACAGCGGCGACGCCATGCCCGAGTGGAAGAACAACCTGTTCATCGCCGGTCTCAGCAGCACGCACATCGCGCGCCTCGTGATCGAGAACAACAAGGTGGTGGGCGAAGAACGGCTGCTGGCCGATGAAAAAGAACGTTTCCGCGACATTACCGAAGGCAAGGACGGCGCGTTGTACGCCATTACGGACGGCGGCAAGCTGTACCGCATCTTCAAGAAATAAGCGTTTTTTATAAACGGACAAAAGCCCCCGGTTTGCAAGACGCCGGGGGCTTTTATATTTTATCCCCTTTGTCAAGGTTTCCCGGCAGGAGATGTAAACGTTTTCCCCGCATCGTGCGAAGACCGTGGCTTTCAGAAAAATTCCGGCCCATGAAAATGATCCTGCAAATAATTGTATTGATCGCCGTCCATTCCTGCACGCAGGCGCCGCCCGCGCCCGCCGTATATGTTGGCAGCACGCCCTGCAGCCAGGGGACGCGCCCTTTGCCCGGCAACGACAGCTACAGCTACACATTTAACCGCATTGTGCTGGTGCCCGCGAAATAATGCCTGATCGATTTTTAGTAAATTGATCCATGGAAAAACAAAAAACGGCCATACCTCATTATCCGGATATCAACGGGTTCCTGGCTTCCCTGGGCCTGGAGCACCGCACGGAAAACCCATTGTTTTACTGCATGCGCCTGGAAGAGCACAAAGGCGAGATATACAAACCGCCTTTCCGCCGCAGCTTTTATTTTTTGGGTTTCTTCACCGAAGCCGGCCGTTCAAAAGTTACGCATGGCAGCACGAACGAAACCGA
>CBINIO010000194.1:0-7582 GCA_966250725.1 uncultured Chitinophaga sp. | reverse complement strand
CCAGCGGAAAGAATAGAATTGTGTAAGCGGGCTTTGCGGGCCACCCTGGCAATACAGCAGCGTCGGGTATTTTTTCGACGCGTCGAAGTCCGGCGGGTAGATCACCCAGGCCAGCATCTGCTGCCCGTCCGTGGTTTTGATCCAGCGTTCTTCCACCTTGCTTTGCTGCAGGTGGGCGTAAATATCGTTGTTGACGTTGGAAAGCTGTTTTACCTCGCCGTTCTTCAGGTCAACGGTATACAGCTCCGCAGCGTGGTTCATGTCCGTGCGCGTTACCACCATCGTGTTGCCGTGCTGGCCTACAAAACCGTTCAGGTCGTGGCGGCCTTTGGTGAGCTGGCGGATGTTGCCGCCGGCCGCTTCAAACAGCTGCTCCGTGCCTTTTACCACGGCGAGGAAAAATATCCTGCCGTCGTTTTTGCTGAAGCAGGCGCCGGCTACGGTGCCGTCCCATTTCTCGGTGAGGTTGCGGCGTTTGCCGGTAGCCGGGTCGTATTCGATGATGTCGTTCTTATCGGCTTCGTACCCGTCGCGGGCCATGCTGAGCCAGAGCATGCGTTTGCCGTCTTCGCTGAAGGCGGGCGCCACGTCGTAGCCCATCATGCCTTCGGACAAATTTTCCGTTTGGCCGCTGGCGAGGGTGTAACGGTAAATGTCGGTGTTGGTGCTTACAGCGTAGTCCTTCCCGTATTTCTTTTTGCAAACGTAAATGATCTGCTTGCCGTCCGGGCTCCAGATGAAGTCTTCCGCGCCGCCGAAAGGCATCTGCGGGCAATCGAACTTTTCATCTTTCATGATGTCCACCGGCTCGCCGACCTTGCCGGTGGCCGCATCCCAGGGAGCGTAAAATACATGGTTGAAATTGCCGTCTTCCCAGGCGTCCCAGTGGCGGTAGTTGAGGCTGGTATATACCTGCGCGTTCGATTTGGGGAGATCCGGGTAGCGGTCCGCGCCGGTGATCTTTTCCAGCTTTACCTCTTTGGAGAAAAGGATATGTTTGCCGTCCGGCGAAATGCGTACGTTTTGGAGACCGCCTTCAACATCCGTCAATTGTCTGGCATTCGCGCCGTCCGCGTCCATTTGCCAGAGCTGGCCTTTATGGTTGTAGAGGATGCGCCCGCCGGACACCTGTACCACGGATTCGCCGCCGGCCGCGGTGGTGAGCTGCCTGGCCGTACCGCCGGAAACGGGTATCGCCCAAAGGTTGCGTTCGCTTTTATTGTCCTGCATATTGTAGCGGGAAACGCCGAATATAACCGTTCCGTCGTCCGTAACCGTTTCCCCGCCTACCCTTCCCAACTGCCAGAGCAGCTCGGGCGTCATCTTTTGTTGTGCCATGCTTTGCTGAATGAATAAAATACCTGCTAACAGGAATGTTTTACGCATTGGTGTAGATTTTGTTGTGGTGAGGCATAAATGTAGGAAAAATTACCCTGATGGCTCACGCGGCGGTAATTCATTAACTTTGCAAAAATTCTGAACATACTTTGATAGAAAAAACACAGGCGGTAGCACAGAACGAGCGCGCGGTGCTGGTAGGGCTGATCCATAAAGAACAATCGGAAGCGCAGGTGCAGGAGTACCTGGACGAGCTGGCATTCCTGGCGGACACGGCCGGCGCCGCCGCGGTGAAACGTTTCACCCAGCGCCTGCCACACCCGGACAGGGCCACGTTTATCGGCAAAGGCAAGCTGGAGGAAGTAAGACAATACGTGGCGGGCAAAGACATCAGCATCGTGATATTCGACGACGAGCTTACCGGCTCGCAGATCTCCAATATCCAGAAGGAGCTGAAGGTGAAAGTGATCGACCGCAGCGACCTTATCCTCGACATCTTCGCGCGCCGCGCCCGCACGGCACAGGCCAAAGTGCAGGTGGAGCTGGCGCAATATCAATACATCCTGCCGCGCCTCCGCGGCATGTGGACGCACCTGGAACGCCAGAAAGGCGGTATCGGCATGCGCGGCCCCGGTGAAACGGAGATCGAAACCGACCGCCGTATCGTGAAAGATAAAATATCGCTGCTGCGCAAACGCCTGGCGGAGATCGACAAACAGTCGCTCACCCAGCGGAAAGACCGCGGCGAGTACATCCGCGTGGCCCTCGTAGGGTACACCAACGTAGGCAAAAGCACCATCATGAACCTGCTCAGCAAAAGCGAAGTGTTTGCCGAGAACAAACTTTTCGCCACGCTGGACACGACCACCCGCAAAGTGGTGTTCGAGCAAACGCCGTTCCTGCTCAGCGATACCGTCGGGTTCATCCGCAAGCTGCCCCATCACCTGGTGGAGAGCTTCAAATCCACGCTGGACGAGGTGCGGGAAAGCGACATCCTCATGCATGTGGTGGACATCAGCCACCCCGGCTACGAGGACCAGATCGAAGTGGTGAACCGCACGCTTACCGAGCTGAAAGCGATAGACAAGCCTACCATTCTCATCTTCAACAAAATGGACCTGTACGAAAAGCAGACCTTTGATGAATGGCTGGCGGACGATATTAAAAAAGACATCCTGCAGCAGCTGAAAGAAAGCTGGCAGCACCGCACCCACGGCAACAGCGTATTTATTTCCGCCACGGAAAGGATGAATATCGAGGAGCTGCGCAAAACCATCCTCGACAAAGTAATGCAGCTGTACCGTGAGCGTTATCCCTACAAATCCGAATATTTCTTTTGATGGCGAAACAGTACAACTGGCACCGCTTTGCCGATGCGGACGATCCCGTGGCGGGGGAAGCGGCGATCACCGTGCAGGAAGTGCATGGCAAAAAGATCTGTTTCACCCGCTACAAGGGCGAGCTGTACGCCTTCGCGCACAAATGCCCACACGCCGGCGGCATCATGGCGGAGGGCTTTATCGACGACCGCGGGAACGTGGTTTGCCCGATACACCGTTACCGGTTCAGCGTCCGTAACGGGTATAACAGCAGCGGCGAAGGGTTTTACCTGAAAACGTACCCGCTGGAGCAGCGGGAGGACGGGTTGTATCTCGGGCTGGAGAAAAGCTGGCTGGGGTGGTAGCGTTGAAAACCTGGTTTTCTGCCGGCTGTGTTATAACGCCTGGCGAACGGTATTACGCCGGACATCCATTGCATGGGCCCGGAATCAAAAGAGCCGCCCCATGATGGAGCGGCCCGCGCCGGTGAGCGAACGCACCGGCTTGTTATTGACCAAAACGGATGTTGATCGCTTCAGCACTATTTGATACCGGCGTTTTCAAATCGAACGCACCGGGCTATTATTATTGACCAAAACGGATGTTGATTTCCTCCGCATTATTTGATACCGGCGTTTTCAAATCGAACGCATGGATGGTTATTGTTGACCAAAACGTATATTGATTTCTGCCGCACTATTCGGCACCAGCACTTTCAACACCGCGCAGCTCACCGTGGGGTTCGCTTCTCCCTGCGGGTCAAAGCGGGATACGGGCTGGATGAATGACACCTTGTCTTTTTCAACATGCACCGGTTTTCCATCTACGGAAATAGCCTGTTCTTCAAAACCATGCAGGATCAGCTGCACATGCCTGAACTTCGAACGGAGCTTCCCCGTCGCCGCTTCCAGCGTGAGGGAATTTTCCTGCGGGCGGTAGGAGATGTTGCGCTGGAAATATTCTTCTTTTTCGTAACCAAACGTTTCCCCATCATCTTCATAATATCGGAAATCATTGGCCGCATTGCCTTTGTAGACGTGCAGGAACAGCGTGTCCGCGGGCTTTTCCTGCGTGGTTTGCACCAGCGACTGCATCGGGATAATGCTGCCGGCTTTCACGTACACGGGTAAGGTGTGCATGCCCAGCGTCAGCATTTTTTCCCTGCCGCCGGTTTCTTTGCTGTCGTCGTAGAGGCTGTACCATTCCCCTTCCGGGAAATATACCGGCGCATACGCCTGTTTGCTTTCAAACGGCGCGATGAGGAACGCGGGGCCGAACTGGTACTCGTTCTGGAAACGCGTGTCGTACACTTTTGGATCGTGCGTGTAGTCGAGCGCCAGCGTGCGCATGAGCGGCAGGCCGGTTTGCGTGGCCCCGTAAAAGCAGGAATAGATGTAGGGCAGCATCCGGTAGCGCAGGTTGATGTAGTTGCGGGAAATTTCCAGCACTTCTTCGCCGAAGGCCCAGGGCTCGGCGGATTTTGTGTTGATGCCGGTGTGGCTCCTGCAATATGGCGTGAACGCGCCGATCTGTATCCAGCGGGCGTAGAGCGCGGGGCTGCCGTTGCCGGTGAAGCCGCCCACGTCCATGCCGGTAAAGGCCACGCCGCTGATGCCCAGGCTGTTCATCAGGCGCACGCCCAGCAGCATGTGATCGTCTTCCGCGCGGTTGTCGCCCGTCCAGATGGCGGAGTAGCGCTGCAGGCCGGCATAGCCGGCGCGGGTAAGGATGAAAGGCCGCCTGCCGGGCAAGGCTTCTTTTGCGCCTTCGTAGCTGGCGCGCACCATCGCGAGGCCGTACACGTTGTGCGCCTGCTGGTGGGTAACGGGCGTTCCTTCAAAATCGAACAGCACATTGTCAGGCATGCGCTGGCCCCAGGTGGCGATCTCGTTCATGTCGTTCCAGAGGCCGGAAACACCGGCGTCCGTATAACTTTTCACCTGCCGTTTCCACCAGCTTCTGCCTTTGGCGCTGGTGAAGTCCGGGAAGTGGCACCAGCCGGGCCATACCTGTCCCGTGTAATTCCGGCCGTCGCTGTATTTGATAAAGACGTCCTCCTTCAGCCCGCTTTCATATGCATGGTATCCTTTTTCCACTTTGATGCCCGGGTCCACGATCACGGTGGTGCGGAAGCCGAGCTTTTGCAGCTTTGCGTTCATGCCCGCGGGATCGGGGAAACGTTGTTGGTTCCAGGTAAAAAGTTTGTACGCGTCCATGTAATGGATGTCCAGCGTAATGCCGTCCGCCGGTATCTTTTTTTCGCGCAGCGTTTGCGCGATGCGCAGCACTTCCGTTTCGGGGTAGTAGCTGTAGCGGTTCTGCTGGTAGCCGAGGCTCCAGAGCGGCGGCATCTTCATGCGGCCGGTGAGCTGCGTGTACGCGGAAACGATGCCCGATACCTGCGGGTGGTAAATGAAATAATAATTCATTTCGCCGCCGTTGGCGGTGAAGGAGGAAAAGCGGTCGTTGCTGGCGCCGAAATTAAAATCGCTGCGGAACGTGTTGTCGAAAAAGATGCCGTAATTCAGACCGTGATGGATGCCGATGTAAAACGGGATGGTGGAATAGATCGGGTCCTGCGTAGTCGTATAGCCGTAGGCGTCAGTGTTCCAGTTGGTGTAGGACGAGCCTTTGCGGTCGAGGTTGCCGGTCTTTTCGCCGAGACCGATAAAACGTTCGCCCTCCTGCATCGTTTTGTACGTGGTGACTTCTTCACCGATCCAGCTGGTGCCGAGGCCCGGCTCGTCCGCGTTGATCACTTCGCCGGTCTTCGTGTAGAAGGTGACGGAAAAGGGATTTTTGCCGATGCGCGCCACCAGCGAATCCGTTTCGATGCGCACTTCTTCCCCGTTCTGCGTTATCCGCGGCGCAAATGCCTGCGGCTGCGCGATAACGGCGTAGGAGAAATCTTTTTCCAGCGGTTTTTTATCCATCCGCACGCGTATCACCGAGGGATTGTAAGCCGTAATCACCGCATGCGCGTTTTGCGTGGTGATGGTTACCTGCTGCTCTTGAATGTCCACGGCGGTTACCTTTCCGGGCGTTTTTACCGGCTGCGCCGCGGCCGCCGCGCAGAGCAGGAGGCAGCAGCCAATTGTTAGGATTCCTTTCATCATGTCGTAGATTTTTGCAAAAAGAACCCGGCAAGAGGCGTTCGTACGCCCCTTGCTGGGATAGGTCCCGTAAGAACAGGACTGTTAATGATAATCGGGATTCTGTTTGAGGTTGGGGTTAACAGCCAGAGCGCTTACAGGTATGGGGAAGAGCAGGTATTTCGGATCGTCCTCGGGTTTCAGCTGCCATGGCTGGAGGAATTTGTTGAACCGGATGAGGTCCTGGCGGCGCCAGCCTTCCCAGTACATTTCGCGGCCGCGCTCGTCGAGCAGGATGTCCAGCGTGAGCGCTCCCAGCGCCGAAGCCTTGCGTTTCAGGCGCAGCTCGTTCACCACCGGCAATGCGTCTCCCGTGCGGCCGCTGCGCATCAGGGCCTCGGCTTTCATGAGCATCACGTCGGCAAGACGGAAAAACACCCAGTCGTTGCTGCCGTTGTTGCTGTTGGAGCCGTTGGGCGTTACCATATCGGGCGGGTATTTCACCACGCGGATGCCTTTGATCTCGAGGTCGTTGCCGCTTTCCTGCAGGGCCAGCTCGCGGGTGAAGGCGAGGTTGTTGCCTTTGCGGTCTTTGAGCGCGTTGCCGTCCTTGTCATATTGCTGGCCTACGAGAAAACCCACGTTCAGGCCGGTGATCTCCGTGAGACCGGGATACGGGCCGCCGCGCCTGGTGTCCGTCGCTTCAAACTTGTCGTAGAAATCGGACACGGTGGAGAAACCGTTCCATCCGCCGGGCGTCTGGTGATAATGCAAAGTGGGCGCCCAATGGCAAAAGGCCGCGTTGCCCGGCCGCACGGTGCTTTGGCCGGGACCGTTCTGCTGCGTGAAAATATTTTCCGTACCGATCTTGTCGTTGTTGTACGCCAGGTTGTCAAAATAATTATTGGCGAGCGTATAACGGCCGGAAGTGATGATCTCGTTGGCGAGCGTAATTACCTGCGCCATGTCCGCCGCGTCAAAAGTGGGCTGCGCCGGGTTGAGGAACGCGCCTTTGTTGAGGTACGTTTTCATCAGCAGCGTGCGGGCCGCGTCTTTGCTGGCGACATACGCGGGCACGGTAGCGGAGCGTTCCGGCAGGTCGGGCAGGATGGCCGTAAGCTCAGCGACGATGAAGTCCACCGCAGCCTCGCCCGACAGTACGTTCGGCGCCTGGCGCAGGTCTTCGCCCGGTTCGCGGAAAGGCACCTGGCCGAATGCGTCCAGCACGGAGAACATGGACAGCGCGCGGAGAAAACGCGCTTCTGCCGCCTGCTGTTTTGACGGGCCGAAGTTGAGCACGTTGGTGGCGGAATATTGCAGCAGCAGCAGGTTAGTGAAAGTGGCGCCGATGATGGGATGCTCCGGCGTCCAGGAATGCGTTTTGAGCGAGCGCCACTGGCCGTTGTCGTCCCAGTCGCCGCCGCGGGTGGGCGCTACCGCTTCATCGGAAGGCATTTCCTGCAAGGCCCAAAGGTTACTCTGGTCCTGGTAAGGCAGCTGCAGCCCGTCGTAAGCCGTTTTCAGCAGGGAGGCTACCTGTATCACCGAATCCGCTTCGCTTCTTTCGAGGGTGGAGCCGAGTTTTTCGTCCAGCTTGGTGCAGGCGGTCATGGTAAGACCGGCCAGCGCGAGCATTGATAGTTTTTTATATAAATGCATGATCGTTCGTTTTTGAGTGAATAATGGATTTAGAGGGACACGCTTACGCCAAGGATGATGTTGCGCGCCGTCGGGTACGGTGAGTATTCGATGCCGAACGAATTCACGCCGTTCACGCTTTTATCCGTATTCACTTCCGGGTCGAACCCGCTGTAATCCGTGATCACAAAGAGG
>CBINIO010000193.1:0-7607 GCA_966250725.1 uncultured Chitinophaga sp. | reverse complement strand
TCACGCCGGTATACCGCGAAGTGGGCGGCAGACCGGAAAGCGTGGTGGAGGATCAGCTGCATCCGTCGGGGAGAGTGTATGCTTATTGGGCGGAGCAGGTGGCGGGGTGGATGAAAAAATAAACGTCATAAGTTAAACCGGTCAGCTCATGAATGTAAGCGACAGGAGGTAATAAAACGCTTTACAACCTGGCGTTTGGCGATTATGATGTTGAAACGAAGTCGATCGATGATAACGTAAACACCAATAATGGAGATGTTTACACTGTTTTTAATACGGTACTAAGCGTTGTGCCCCGTTTTTTCGAGATATATCAAAATGCTACCCTCATGGTGCAGGGCAGCGACAGCCGGGAGGACTTCGTGGAAAAATGCCCCTGCTTTGCAGAAAAAAATGCGGTGAGCATTGCAGGGATTTCGAGAGACGGATCAACGTTTACAGGGGGTATGTAAACAGGAATTTTAGAGAATTATGCAAGACATATACTTTCTGGGGCGGAATTGAATGTATTGACGGGCGGATAATGAGGGAACTTTATCAACCTGGAAAAAGGTACGATATCGTTTATGTTGCCAAAAAACGTAAATTTGGAATATGAAAGCTAAAGAGAATAAAAAAGGCAATATGGTAACCATACCTGAATCCCGCTATTTGGCTTTAGTCGGCGCAACGCTGAAAGGCCGTGTGTTGTTTCCAAAAAAACTGGCGGCGGCAAAAGACATCTTTAAAAGGATGACGCCGCTTTCCGAAGGATAGCATTAAACACCTATCAACCAGCTATTTACACCGCACTTTTTGATATCCTCCAAAATATCCTACATTTGCACTCCTGTTCCCGGCCCGGCCGGGTTCGTGATTTAATGCAGATCCCTGTGCCGGAAACGCAGCCCTTTTGGGTTGATATACAGGGTTTACTATCTTTATGAAACGGTACGTTCCGTCAGGCCGTTACGATGAGCTGATGAAACAAGTTCTATCAGGATTTTTAGAAATCTATTGATGACCTGATGAAATACTTTAACCTTTTTAAAACTGTATAATGCAATTTCTGGATTTTGAAAAACCAATTGCTGATCTGTACGAACAACTGGAAAAACTGAGAGAGAACGGGGAGAAGTCCGGTGTGGACGTTTCCGCTACCGTAAAAGAGTACGAACAAAAAATCCTCGACACACAACAGCATATCTACAATAACCTTTCCAGCTGGCAGAAAGTACAGCTGAGCCGGCATCCCGACCGCCCGTACACCATGGAATACATCGAGCGGATGACCACCAATTTCATCGAAATGCACGGCGACCGCAATGTGAAGGACGACAAGGCGATGGTTGGCGGGTTTGCGGACCTGGACGGGGAAACGGTGATGTTCATCGGCCAGCAGAAAGGCGTGAACACCAAAATGCGCCAGATACGCAACTTCGGCATGGCCAATCCCGAAGGTTACCGCAAAGCGCTTCGTCTCATGAAGCTCGCGGAAAGGTTCAACAAACCGATCATTACCCTCATCGATACGCCCGGCGCCTATCCCGGTCTTGAAGCCGAAGAGCGCGGCCAGGGCGAGGCTATCGCCCGCAACCTGTTTGAAATGGTGAAGCTGCGCGTGCCCGTGATCTGCGTGATCATCGGCGAAGGCGCGTCCGGCGGCGCGCTCGGCATCGGCATCGGCGACCGGATATTTATGCTTGAAAACAGCTGGTACACCGTTATTTCCCCCGAAAACTGCTCCACCATCCTGTGGAGAAGCTGGAACTTCAAGGAAAAAGCGGCGGAAGAGCTGAAGCTGACCTCCGGTTACATGAGCCAGTTCGGCCTGGTGGACGGGGTGATCAAAGAACCCGTCGGCGGCGCGCACGCCAATCACGAAGCGATGGCCGACATCCTGAAAGCGAAGCTGAAGGCGGTGCTGGCGGAACTGAAGGCGATAGACCCGGATACCCGTATCGAGCAACGGATTGAGAAATTCTCCAATATGGGCTTCTACGAGGAACGCTAGATAAAATAAACGCGCCTTTTATTGCGGGAACCGGATCAAAATTCAATCTTTGCAGAAAATACCCGGCCGCAGAGGCTGTTGACAAACACAGATATGTTACAGGAACAACTGAGGGGTACCGGCGTTGCGCTGGTTACGCCCTTTACTACACAGGAAACGATCGACTGGCGCAGTCTTGAAAAACTGATCGACCATGTGATCAACGGAGGGGTGGAATATGTCGTTACATTAGGCCCCACCGGCGAAACACCCACGCTTTCAGCAGAAGAAAAGCTGGACCTGATAAAGTTCACGTTCGAAAAGGTGAACAAGCGGGTGCCTGTAGTAGTTGGAGTTGGAGACTATAACACGAAAGACGTGGTAAAACGTCTCGAAACCTGCCCGCTGGACGAGGCGGCCGCTGTGCTCAGCGTTGCGCCTTATTACAGCAAACCTACGCAGGAAGGCATTTACCAGCATTATAAGGCCATTGCCGCCGCTTCTCCCAAACCCGTCATTCTCTACAACGTACCGGGCCGCACCGGCCGCAATATGACGGCCGAAACCACGCTGCGCATCGCGAAGGAAGTAGAGAACGTGATCGCGATGAAAGAAGCGTCGGGTGACATGCTGCAGTGCATGGAGATCATCGCGCGCAAGCCCGAAGGTTTTCTCGTGATCAGCGGCGACGACGGCGTTGCTTTCCCGCAGCTGGCCTGCGGTATGGACGGGGTGATATCCGTTGCCGCCAACTATTTCGCAAAGGACTTTTCCGATATGGTGAGGGCCGCGCTGGACGAGAACTACACCGAAGCCCGCCGCCTCCACTACAGGATGCTGGAAGGTTTCGACCTGATGTTCGCTGAAAACAACCCCGCGGGCATAAAAGCGTTCCTGCATTTCGACAAGCTGGTGGAAAACGTGTTCCGCCTGCCGGTTGTGCCCGTCACCGAAAGCCTGCAAAGCAGGATCGGCGCTTATCTTAAAGCGTACCATAAAGCGGGATCGCTGGTGTGATCATTACAATTATCTAAGTAATAACAAGCCGGATGCTGGGTTTCCCTCATCCGGTTTTTTGTTTTCCGGCCGGTTGGATTTTTGCGGATGCCACCGGTGGGCGGGCCGTTAAGACAACAAAAAAACGGCCGCGCCGGTAAAGGGCGGCCGCTGTGAAAGTATAGGGGGTAAATAAAAGCCCGGATCAGAATGCATAGCCTATCGTAAGGCCAAGACCGCGTACGCCGAGGAACGGCAGCTTGATGTCCGCGCGAACGCCGTCGTCCCGCACATCGGCTTTGATGCCGTTGTCGCCGCCGAGGTCGATCAATCCTTCGATCTCTTCCTTCAGCTCGGCGCGGTCGGCTTCGTCGAATTCGCTCATGTCGGTAAGCCCTTCCAGCTTGCCCGTGAGGCTGCCGTAATGACCGCCGAGGATGAACAGGTCCACCACCAAGCGTTTGGCGATCATGAACTGCCCGCCGAGGATCACGCCGCCGCCTATGCCGCGGGAGTTGCCTTTCAGCGGCACCAGCGTAGTGCCGGAGGGTTTTTCGAAATCGTACGGGTAATCGTACTTGAAAGAAGCGTAACGGCCGTACAGACCGGCGTAAAACCCTTTAGCGCCGGGCCTTTTGCCGGTATACACGCGGAATTCCAGCGTTACGGCGCTGCCGCTCATCTGCAGTTTGTCCAGCTGGCTGCTGAGGTCGTCGCCTTCCTCCGCCACAATGTCCATCACCTTTTCGCCGAGCGGGCTTTGCGTGATGTGTGTGGACGGCATGAACCGGTAACCGACGGAAGCGGAGATCTTGCGGGTGAGCATCCGCTCGTACGTAAGGCTGTAGTTAGCCAGCGCAATGCTGGAGAGGTTCGTCTTGATGATGTTTTTGTAATAAGGGCCGCTGCGTTTGGAAGGAGTTGCTTCTTCCGGGGATTCGTTCACCAGGACGTTCGCCCCTGTATTGGTGTTGACGGAGTCATTGACTGCCTGCGCGCGCAGGCCGGGGCTCAGGCAAAGCGCGGCCCAAACCAGAAGTAGAATTCGGTTCATAGTTATAGAAATAAATTTAATGTGTAAAGTTAGAGGGTTGAATTATATTAGGCAATACTAAATTATAGGTATTTTTTTTATGCATAAATAAGTTACGGGCAGTTTGATGGAAGGCCGGTTATGGAAAATGGGAAGTATTTACATCATAAAATATACAAAAGGCGAAAGGTCTTTGCCGTCCGCGGGCGGGCGGATTCTTTGAAATGAGGGTTAAGATGAAAAGGGAAGGGCAACTTGCGGAGCGCCTTGTGCGTATTGGTTGAAAGAAAAATAGTCAGGGTTCCTTACAAAATGTAAGTCGTGCCTTCCAGCGCAAGATCGGTGTTGGCGAACACGGGACGGCTTTCGTCGAGGAAGGGTTGCAGCTCGGTGTATTTCGAGCTGAAATGCCCGATCAGCAAACGTTTCGCGTTGGCGCGCGAAGCGAGGGTGGCAGCCTGTACGGAGGTGCTGTGGTAACGCTCCGCGGCGCGCTCGTGAAGGTCCGCCAGGTAAGTGGTTTCGTGGTATACAAGATCTGCGTCCCGCATATAGGGGATCAGCTCTTCGTCGTAAATGCTGTCCGCGCAATACACGTAACGTTTTGCGCGAGCGGGCGGCAGCGTCACCCAGTCGTTTTTCACGACGCTGCCGGTTTTGGTGGTGTAATCCTCGCCTTCCTGCAGCTTCGAAAAAAAGGCGGCGGGAATTTCGTAAGCGCGCGCCTGTTCCGGTATCACGCGGCGTTTGCGGCGCTGCATGCTGAACGAAAAGCCGTAGCAGGGAATGCGGTGTTTGACGGGAAAACAGCTTACTTCAAGGTCCTTGTCGCGCAGCAATAAGCCGGCGCCATCGGGCAGCAGCGCTTTGAATTGCAGTTCGAAACGCAGGATGGTGGCGGCTACGCTCAATTGCAGCCGGAGTATCTCCTCCAGCTCGGGCGGGGCGAAAATAGTGAGCGGTTCGGTGCGGCCGAGCAGGCTCAGGCTGTTGAGCAGGCCGATGAGCCCGAAATAATGATCGCCATGCAGGTGGCTGATAAAAATGTACCGTATCCTGCTGCGGCGCACTTTGTATCGGGTAAGCTGCATCTGCGTGCCTTCGCCGCAGTCCACCAGCAGCAGCTGTTCGTTGCAGGTCACCACCTGCGCCGTGGGATGCCGGTCCGGCGTGGGAATGGCTGAATTGTTACCTAAGATGGTTACCGCGAACATATGGCGAAAATAGACATTTATTCATCATCGAGGTTCAGCTCGCGTTCCAGGTCCTCCATCATCACCATATCGATGGCTTCGGATTCCGTGGGCACGACATTGAGCATTTCGGGGTACGCTGCGGTGAGCTGCTGCGTTAAAGTACTGTTAAGTCGGGCGACCGCTGCGCTCAGACCGCGATCGTACTGGCGCGCATACACTGTAAAAATGGCTTTGAGGCCCGCATCGTCCGCGGATTCGAGGGAATGCAGGTCCAGTATGAGATTTTTCTCCTCCAGCCCCCCGGCGGCGGAGAGCGTGCTAACAAACGTATCTGACATTTTAGCATCCAGCGTTTTTTCCTCCAGCCGTATTAACACTATTTTTTCTTTGGTATCAATTTTGAATTGCATAATGCCGGATGTTATATTTTTAACATTATAAAAAAAAGGACACGCCACAAAAAGGAAACCGGTCCGTTAAAGATCCTTGCAGAAGTACCCAGAACGAATCAAAAACATCCCTCTTCTCGTAAGTATATTTACCTCACAAGGCCCTTCACCGCAAAAGTAAATCTTAACCAAGAATGTACAAGCATAAAAACTAAATCCAAACTAAATCCAAAATTTATTTGGTAATATTGTATAAGCAAGCCCCCGTAAGGGTTTAACAAAATCATCTACAATGGATCAGAATTTTTCACCGCAAGTAAAGGAGATCATTTCGTTTAGCAGGGAGGAAGCATTACGCCTGGGAAATGATTTCATCGGTACGGAACACCTGCTATTGGGTATCATTCGTGAAGGTGAGGGAACAGCTGTAAAAATTTTACAAGCGCTGAACGTTGATCTTTATGAACTGAGAAAAGAAGTGGAGCTGGCCATAAAAGACAAGACCGGCAAAAACATCGCGAATATCAACAGCCTGCCGCTGACCCGCCAGGCAGAGAAAGTGATCCGTGTAACCGTGCTGGAAGCAAAGGCGCTGAAGTCTCCCACCGTGGAAACCGAGCACCTGATGCTGTCCATCCTGAAGAATAAAGAAAACGTATGTACTCAAATCCTTCAACAGTTTGACGTGGACTACGATACTTTTAAAAACGAGCTGGGCTTCGTGAAGTCCGCAGATCCCAAAGCGGAATTCGACGACCCCGGAGAAGAGGAGTTCGAAGACGAACGGAAAAGTTATGCTTCCAAAGCAAAACAGACCAATACCAAGTCTAAAACGCCCGTTCTCGACAATTTTGGCAGGGATATCACTAAGCTGGCCGAATCAGGCAGCCTGGACCCAATTGTGGGCCGCGAACAGGAGATCGAACGCGTTTCGCAGATCCTTTCCCGCCGCAAGAAAAACAATCCCATCCTGATCGGCGAGCCCGGTGTGGGTAAAACCGCTATCGTGGAAGGCCTGGCCCTCCGCATCGTGCAGCGCAAGGTTTCCCGCGTGCTGTTCGACAAACGCGTGGTTTCCCTCGACCTCGCCGCCCTCGTGGCCGGTACCAAATACCGCGGCCAGTTCGAGGAAAGGATGAAAGCCATCATGAACGAGCTCGAGAAGAACAGGGACGTGATCCTGTTCATCGACGAGATACACACCATCGTTGGCGCAGGCGGCGCTTCCGGCTCGCTGGACGCTTCCAACATCTTCAAGCCCGCCCTCGCAAGAGGCGAGCTGCAATGCATCGGCGCCTCCACGCTGGACGAGTACCGCATGTATATTGAAAAGGACGGCGCGCTCGACCGCAGGTTCCAGAAAGTGATGGTCGATCCTCCCACCGTGGAAGAAACCATCCAGATCCTCAACAACATCAAGCCGCGTTACGAAGAATACCACAACGTGTCTTATACCGACGATGCCATCGACGCCTGCGTGAAGCTCAGCGACCGTTACATGACGGACCGCCTGCTGCCGGACAAAGCGATCGACGTGCTCGACGAAGTAGGCGCGCGCGTACACCTGAAAAACATCAACGTTCCGCAGAATATCCTCGACCTGGAAAAACAGATCGAAGACATCAAGCAGGAAAAAAATAAGGTCGTAAAAAGCCAGCGTTTCGAAGAAGCCGCCGCTTTGCGCGATACCGAAAAGAAACTCGGCGAAGACCTCGAAAAGGCCAAAGCCGTGTGGGAAGAAGAAGTGAAACACAAACGTTATCCCATCGACGAAGAAGCGATAGCGGAAGTGGTGAGCATGATGACCGGCATCCCGGTAAAACGGATGGTGCAGGCGGAAAACGAAAAGCTGCGCCGCATGGGCGAAGACCTGAAAGGCGCGGTAGTAGGGCAGGACGAGGCCATCTCCAAGGTCACCAAAGCCATCCAGCGTAACCGCGTGGGCCTGAAAGACCCGAAAAAACCGATCGGCACGTTCATCTTCCTCGGCCCCACCGGTGTGGGTAAAACCGAGCTGGCCA
>CBINIO010000192.1:0-7611 GCA_966250725.1 uncultured Chitinophaga sp. | reverse complement strand
ACTACCAGCAGCACTGCGCACAGCGCCGGTACGGTCATGGAAATAGCCTCGGGCACCCTGCGGAAAGCCATCTGCCAGCCGCCTTGCGCCAGCGTGGTCACCGCGATGAAAAAGGTGCAGGCCAGCGCAACCAGCAGGAAGAAAGTACTGTTTTGCAGTATCCCTGCCCACCAGCGGGTAGAACCATGCTCATCCGAGAATACAAATAATCCGATCAATAAAGTCAGCAAGCCAATACCCAAAAGCACGAAGCTGGTCGTTTTTAATCTTGCTGGTATTACAAATTGGTCCTTCATTACTGTTGTATATTAAAATACGAAGTTCGAAATGCGTTTAAAACAAATTATTTGGCTGCCACTGCAGGGGCCGCCGCCGTTGCCGCAGAATCGGCCGGGGCCGCTGCGGGAGCTTTACCGCCGTTCTGCATGCTCTTGATATAACCTACCACTTTCCAGCGCTGCTCCATGTCCAGCTGGCTGGCGTAGCTGCCCATCACGTTGTACCCGTAAGTGATAACGTGAAAGATGCGGCCTTCGGTATAACCGAGCACTTTGCCGGTGAGCAAGTTCGCGGGAGCGGCGGGATAGGGCCCGTCGCCGCCTTTATAGAGCGGGCCGTTGCCGTCCAGCTTCTGGCCGTGGCAAACGCCGCAATAGATATCGTAATAGTGTTTGCCGTCTTTGAGCGCGGCCTCGTCCAACACCAGGGGATTTTTTGTCAGGTTCGCCTGCGCCGTATCTTCCGCCTTCAGGTGATAGGGCAGCAAAGCGCCTCTTCTCACCGTACCTTCCACGGGCTTCAGGCTCGCCAGGCGGGGATTGTAAAACTCATATGCACGGGATTCATACATGTCAGGCATATAGATCTTACCGGGCTTTCTGTGGTGCGCTCCCCTGTTCCCGCAGGAGGCCAGCATGGCCCCGCCCACCAGGGCTGCTGCAATCAGTATGTTGGAAGTCCTTTTCATCCGTAGTCGATTATTTCGTTGTTTTCCGATTTTCAGCGGTCTCGTTGAACCTCCTTCCTCGGTTATTTCGTTGATCGTTCTTTACTATTATTACGCGTTTACCGGGGCGGGCGTCCTGGAAAACATTTTGTCTTCCTTGTCGAAGCGGCCCAGCCACCATCCGGCTTCCACCGTTTGTTCGTTGATGTTTTTCGCACCCACGCTGTCGAGGAATGCTTTTACATCGGCTGCGGGCGTTTTTTCGGTCAGCTCTATCACCATCGTAAACTGGTCGTCCGTCTGGCGCGGGTTGAAGATGTGCTTCTTCACGAACGGCGCCATCTGGCAAAGGTACATGAAGGTCATCACCATGCCTACGGCCGAAAACAGTACGGTCAGCTCGAAGGTGATGGGAATGAACGCCGGCAGGGGGAAGTGCGGTTTACCGCCGATGTTCAGCGGCCAATCTGTTGTAAAGATCCAGCTCATAAAAGACAGCGCGGTAGTGGTACCGGTGATGCCGTAAATGAACCCCGCGGTGTGCAGGCTCGTCTCTCTCAGACCCAGCGCATGGTCGAGCCCGTGCACGGGAAAAGGCGTGTACACGTCGTGTATCTTGTATCCGGCCGCGCGTACCTTCTTAACTGCGGGGAACAATACCTCCTCATCTTCAAAAATGCCTACAACAAATTTTTTAACAGCCATATGGATAATTATTCTGTAATTCTGTTAATCTGGTTCTAATCTTAATGATGCGCCTGGTCGTGCGCGAATTTTTCAACTTCCTGCTCTTCGTACACCACCATTTTCTCCTTGAAGCTCTGACCGGATGTTTTCAGGATAGCCTTGATCTCCGCTACCGCGATAACCGGGAAGTATTTGGCGAACATAAAATAACAGGTGAAGAAGAGGCCGAACGTACCGAGGTAAAAACCAACTTCGGGCCAGGAGGGGCTGTAATACACCCAGCTGGACGGCAGGTAGTCGCGGTACAGTGAAGTACAGATGATCACGAAACGTTCGAACCACATACCGATGTTCACGATGATCGACAGGATGAAGGTCACCATGATGTTCCTTCTCAGCTTGCGCACCCAGAAGATCTGCGGGCTCAGTACGTTACAGGTCATCATGATCCAGTAGCTCCAGCCCAGCGGACCGGCGGCGCGGTATTTATAGAACGAATCGAATTCATACTGAACGCCTGAGTACCATGCCATGAACAGCTCGGTGAGATAGGCGCAGCCCACGATGGAGCCGGTCAGCACGATCACCTTGTTCATCGCGTCGATGTGCCCGATGGTGATGTATTCCTCCAGGCCCAGGATCTTGCGGGTGATGATCAGCAGGGTTTGCACCATGGCGAAACCGGAGAAGATCGCACCTGCCACGAAGTACGGGGGGAAGATGGTGGTATGCCAGCCCGGGATCACGGAAGTGGCGAAGTCGAAAGATACGATGGTGTGCACGGAAAGTACGAGGGGGGTGGAAAGACCCGCCAGCACCAGCGATAATGACTCATGACGCTGCCAGTGTTTGGTGGAGCCGGTCCAGCCGAAAGAGGCGACGCCGTAGAGGAGTTTACGGAGTTTTGTTTTGGCCCTGTCGCGAACGGTAGCGAAGTCCGGCAGCAGGCCGGAATACCAGAACAGCAGGGAAACCGTGAAGTACGTAGAGATCGCGAACACGTCCCACAGCAGCGGCGAGTTGAAGTTTACCCAAAGCGGGCCGCGGGTGTTGGGGTAAGGCATTACGAAGAAGGCCATCCATACACGGCCCATGTGCCAGATCGGGAACTGGCCCGCGCACATTACCGCGAAGATGGTCATGGCTTCCGCCGCGCGGTTCACCCCGGTGCGCCATCCCTGGCGGAACAGCATGAGGATCGCGGAGATCAGCGTACCCGCGTGACCGATACCTACCCACCATACGAAGTTGGTGATGTCCCAGCCCCAGCCGACGGTCTTGTTCAGGTTCCACACACCGGTACCCCAATATACCTCCCAGGTAACGGAGAACACGCCGAACAGCAGCAGCATGATGGAAATAGTTAAACCAATGTACCACAGCTTTCCGGGCTTGGCCTCAATGGGGCCGATGATATCTTCAGTTACCTGGTGATAATCCTTAACCCCGTCTACTAAAGGTTCTCTCAGTGTGGATTCGTACTTCAAATGCATAGTATTCTGAGCTTTGCTCATCCCGGAATCGCTTCCGGGACTAAGTTGTTTCAAAACTTAAAACTGATTCTTTACTTATTCTAATTCTAGTGATGAGCTTCCTCTTTCTGGTGCTCAGCGCCATGCGCCGCGGCTACCGGGGCAGCGTCCTTGTTGCGGACTTTCGCCAGGTAGTTGATGGAAGGCAGCGTATGCGTTTCTTCCAGCACGTAGTAGAGGCGGTCTGTCTGCTCTTCGTTACGAACCTTGTAAATACGGCTTTCTTTATCGTTGACGTTGCCGAACACGATGGCGTCGGTAGCGCAGGCCTGCTGGCAGGCGGTGCGCGCTTCGCCGTCCTTCATCGGGCGGCCCGCTTTTTTGGCGGCCAGTTTCGCGTCCTGCAGGCGTTGTACGCAGAAGGAGCATTTCTCCATCGTACCGCGGCTGCGCACTACTACGTCAGGGTTCAGCACCATGCGGGTCAGCGCGTCGTTCATATCGGCGATGTCCAGCAGGTTGTCCTCAAAGCTGTCCGCACCGTTCCAGTCCCTCCAGTTGAAGCGGCGAACTTTATACGGGCAGTTGTTGGCGCAATAGCGGGTACCGATACAACGGTTATAAGCCATCTGGTTAAGACCTTCTGAAGAGTGGTTGGTGGCGGCCACCGGGCAAACGTTCTCGCAGGGAGCATTGTCGCAGTGCTGGCACAGCATCGGCTGGAACACCACTTCGGGGTTGTTCTCGTCGCCGCTGAAGTAGCGGTCGATGCGCAGCCAGTGCATTTCGTGCGCTTTGATCACCTGTTCCTTACCTACTACGGACACGTTGTTCTCAGCCGTACAGGCCACCACGCAGGCGCCGCAACCGAAGCAGGTGTTCAGGTCGATGCTCATGCCCCATTTGATGCCGGGATACTGGAACTCGTGGTACAGCGTACCGTCGTTACGGAAATCTTCACCGTATACGGCCAGGTGTCCGCGGTCGTGGTTCACCTCTTTCGGGTTCCTGATGAACTCCTCGAGGGTGGTTTCTTTGATGATCGGGCGGCCTTCGTAGCTGTTATGCGTTTGCGTGAGGCCTAAGGGATATGTAGCGCCGGTAGCCTCTACTTTGGCTTCGGGTACAAAATAATCGAAGGTGGTGCCGTTGAAGGAAACGAGCGGGTAAGCGTTTTTGCCTACTTCGCCGGCGGCTTTGCCGATGTGTTCCTTTTTACCGCGGCCGTAACCTACGGCTATCGCGATAGTGTCCGGGTGAATGCCGGGCACGATCAGCAGCGGCAGCTCGATGGTCTTGCCTTTGGAGGTGATCTTCAGCACTTCTTTCTCGGGCGTGATCTCGTAATCGTCGCCGAGCTCGGTCTTGAAGGTCTTTGCTACCTTATTGGAGATACATGCGTAGTTGTCCCAGGTGGCGCGGGTGATCGGGTCGGGCATTTCCTGCAGCCAGGGGTTGTTGCCTTCCTTACCGTTGCCGATGGCTACTTTTTCGTACAGCACTACTTCAAAGCCGCTGGTTTTGGGAGCGGAGAGTTTCGCTGCCGCCGCGCTCACGTCGCCGGCGAAGGTGGCGCCAGCCAGGGCTGCGCCTGCGGCGGGCTCGATCACACCGTCCTGCAGGGTTTTGTCCCATGCTTCCTGTGAGCCGAGTTTGGCCACCCATTCGTTTTTCAGGTAGTCTTCCCAGGCGGTGGTGTTGCCGCTCCAGCTGAGCAGCGAGGCCTGGAAGGCGCGGGTCTTGAACAGCGGCGCGATGGTGGGCTGCACGAAGGCGTAGTAACCGCTGCGGCCTTCGGCATCATTCCAGCTTTCGAGGTAATGATGGTCGGGCACGATGTATTTGCAAAGCTGGGTGGTTTCGTCGTAACGGTCGTTGAAAGAAACGGTCACGCCTACTTTTTTGATACCGGCTTTGAATTTGTCCGCGTCGAAATAATCGTAAGCGGGGTTTGCCCCGTAAACGAGCAGGGCGCCTACGCTGCCTGCGTTCATATCGTTCACCAGCTGCACCATGTCCGCGTCGATGCCCTGGCGGTAGTTGCTGGTCACGGCCCAGTCGATGGTGGTGCCGTTAGCGCCCGCGTAGCTGTTGATCGCGTTTACGAGCGTCTGTACGTTCACATCGTTGCTGCCTGACACTACCAGCGTTTTGCCGGGGTTGGCCTGGATGGCTTTCACCACTTTGGCGATGCCTTCTTTCAGGCGCGCGTCCGCGATGTTGGGAGCGGAAACGCTGCCGTTGAGGCCCGCGAGGATCGCCTGCGCCACCACGCCGGTTTCGGAGGGGCGGTGCGTGTACCTTTCGTCAGCATTCGCGCCGGTGAGGCTCATCATGCTTTCGAAATGGAAGTGCTTGCTCATTTGCGGGTTCTTCGGGTCGATCTTGCGGCCCGCGCCGTACTGGCGGGAATATTCTGAAGGGTTCAGCCAGGTGCCGAGGAAGTCGGCGTTGAGGCTTACCACTACTTTGGCGTTCTCGAAATGATAGGCGGGCAGCGCTCTTTTGCCGTAAGAGGCTTCGTTGGCGAGCAGCATGCCGGAATAGGAAACCGCATCATAAGTAACATGACGGCTGCCCGGGTATTTCGCCAGGAATTCGCCGATCAGTTTCTTGGTGGTGGGGCTGAGAATGGTGGAAGACAGCAGCACAACCGGTTTGCCGGCGATGGCGGCGGCTACCTGCTTGTCCAGCTCCGCAAAGGTCAGTTCCTTTACGCGCTCTTCCAGCTTGGCTTTATCAGGACCGTTATTGATACCGGGATAACGGAGGCGGGCCACATCGTACAGCGCCAGAACGGAGCCCTGCACGCGTGCGGTGGTGGAGCCGCCGGTGATGGCGGACAATTCGTTGCCTTCCACTTTAATGGGTCGGCCCTCGCGGGTTTTCACCACCAGGGGAACGTACTCACCGTCTACAGTATAGGCAGAAGCATAATAGTTGGCTACGCCGGGCGTAATTTCCTGCGGTTTGTTCACGTAAGTGATAGCCTTTTTTACAGGGATATCACAGCTGGCCGCAATAGTAGCGGCCGCAGTGGTGAAACCCAGGTACTTCAGAAAGTCCCGGCGGGGGGTGGTTGCTCCCAGAAAGCTGTCACTCTCTTCGAACGGCAGTTCTTCCTTGAATTCATTCTTCACTACTTCCTGATGCGCAGCGGTATTGTGCAACTCCTCCAAGCCTTTCCAATACTTTTTTTGCTCCATGTGATTATATCGAGTTACGATTTGAAAAATTTGTCTCTTCCTTGTTAGACCTTAATATATTAATAGTGGCATTTCTGACATTCCGTACCACCCAGCATTTCTACGGTTACACTGTCGATCTTTTTGTCTTTAAAGTCCTGGTGTAATTTTTCGAAGATGGAATAGTAGTTGTTTTCAGCGAACTGCACTTTGGTAGTCCTGTGACAGTTGATACACCAACCCATGCTCAGGTCTGCGAACTGCTTCACTTCGTCCATTTCCTGGATGTTGCCGTGGCAGGTCTGGCATTGTACTTTACCGGCGTTTACGTGCTGGGAGTGGTTGAAGTATACGTGGTCGGGCAGGCTGTGGATCTTGGTCCATTCGATCGGGGTGGCGGGTTTGGTATAACGCTGCGCGTCCTTGTCCCAGCCGATGTGATCGTACAGTTTCTGGATCTCTGCGGTGCCGTTCACTTTTTTGCCTTCCGCGGTGAACAGGTCCGGCCCGGTGTATTCCGTAATGGCCTTGTGACAGTTCATACACACGTTCTCGGAAGGGATCATGGCATGTTTGCTCTTTTCAGCGCTGGAGTGGCAGTACAGACAGTTGATCTGGTTGATGCCCGCATGCACTTTGTGGGAGTAGAAGATGGGTTGCTCCGGCATGTAGTTCTGCTGGCGGCCGAGGCCGATAGCTCCCTGGATGGTGAAGTAACCGCCGACTACGAACAGGAGCACGATGCCGATGGCGATGTATGCTTTGTTCTTGTAGAAAGGAACGGGCTCCAGGGTTTCGTGACCTTCTTTTTCAGCAGCCAGCTTGTTGAGGTTGCTGTTGATCTGCATCAGGATCACGGCTACTACCGCGAGGATGAGGGTGATAACACCAAAAAGGAGACTATTGCCGCCTTCTTCCTTACCTGCACCTGCCGCCGCACCTTCGGCCGCTTTGGCGCCACCCGCAGGTTTTGCCGCTTCGGCGCTGATGTAAGCCAGGATATCATCAATATTGGCGTCAGTGAGCGCGGGGAACGCGGTCATCTGGAGCTTGTTATATTGATTGTACAGGTCATTGGCGTACTTGTCGCCAGATTTCAGAACTGCCGCGGAGTTGCGGATCCACGCATGAAGCAGCTGCTTGTCCGCCCACCTGTCTTCAACGCCTGCAAGCGCAGGGCCGGTCAGTTTTTTATGGACATTGTGACAAGAAGCACAGTTCTGCTGAAATAGCGCCTTACCAGCAGCAGGATCTGCAGCCTGAGCAACGGAAATAGAACTAACCAGTCCCGCGCATAGGATAAGAACACTCACAAATTGCT
>CBINIO010000191.1:0-7632 GCA_966250725.1 uncultured Chitinophaga sp. | reverse complement strand
TGATGGTAACGGACCAGGGGGAATAGGTGCAGTTGGCGATGCGCACCTTGTCGCCGGCTTTCAGCGAGGGAAGGAGGTCCGTCATTTCTTTTTCATTGTGAACGACATAAGATTTGCACCACGCATGGGTGGCGGCGCCCAGGAGGAACAGGGCGGAAAAGATCAAGTGTTTCATAAAGTGGAATATTGCGGTACCAAGGTAAATAAAATTTCCGTAGCCCGGTGTGCACGCGGTACAGCCCGCCGTTTTCGGGAAACGATTTTTTATATCTTTACCGCCATTTTGAACCATCATCTTTACCACTCATGCCTACAACGGGCGCGCCGCGAGGCAAACTGATACTGGCGGGGATCACCTTCGCTTTTTTATGGGCTTCCGCCTCCGCCGCCACCAAGGTAGGACTGAGCGCAGTGCAGCCGCTCGTGCTGTTCATCCCGCGTTTTTTCCTGGCAGGCGCTATTCTGCTGCTGCTTTCGCATGCAGGCATGGGGAAACGGTTGCCCAAGGGCAGGGAATGGTTTCAGCTGGCCGTTTACGGGCTTTTTAACATCTCGCTTTATCTCGGCATTTATGTTGTCGGCATGCAGGAAACATCGGCCGGGCTGGGCGCGCTTGCCACGGCCACCAATCCCGTATTCATCAGCCTTTTAAGCGCCATCTGGCTGCGGAAGCCGTTGCGGCCGGTGACCGTGATCAGTCTTGCGCTTTGCCTCTGCGGCATCGTGGTGGCGGCATGGCCGCTTATCGGGGACAGCTACGCTACGCCCTGGGGGCTGGGACTGGTGCTGCTCAGCATGGTGGCTTATTCTATCGGCGCTATTTATTTTTCGGCCAGCAACCTCGGCAACCAGCTGCATATTTTTACGATCAACGGGTGGCAAACGCTTTTCGGCGGTATTTTACTGCTGCCCGTCATGGCTGCCTGGTACGAGGCGCCGCTGAACGATTTTAACCTTACCTGGCTGCTCGCCACGCTTTGGCTGGTGGGGCCGGTGTCGATGCTGGCGGTGATACTGTGGCTTTTCCTGCTGAAAGACAACCCGGTGAAAGCGTCCTTCTGGCTTTTTCTCTGCCCGATATTCGGGTTCGCCATTTCCGCGGCGCTGATGCATGAGCCGCTGAGCCTGTACACCGCAGCGGGCGTAGCTTTGGTGATCGGGGGGCTGTGCCTCGTGCAGCTGTACCGGGAGCAGGCGAAATAGCGTAATTTTTAACGCCCGGCGCTGCGTATCGTCGCGGGAAACGCCCGGTTAGTCGCCGCATTTACCTTTCCCGTATATACAACCCATTCCTCGTGCAGGAATAAGCCCTCCGGGCCGTATCTTTATTACCATGAAATCGTCCATCCGGCCGGGGTACATCAACATCGCGCTGCACGTGCTTATCTGGAGCGCGCTGATACTGATGCCGTACGTCGTGTCGTCAGCGGAAAGCGGTTATGCCATCGGCGCCATTTCCGGCCTGTTCTTTTCCATATCCGCCGTTATCCATATGGGCATTTTTTACGGCAACGCCTATTTCCTCCTTCCAAAACTGTTCAACCGCCGCTTCTGGTGGCTGTATTTTATATCGGCGTTCCTGCTCACGGGGCTTTCCATCCCGCTCAAATGGGCCATACTGGCCCGCTGGTGGCCGGACGTGCTGCGTGATTATACATTGTACCGCTTTGTATTCGCGCCCTCCTTCATCACGCTGGTGATCAGTTTTTTGTACCGTGTGCTGATGGACAGGATCGGCCATGAAAAAGAACAGGAAGAACGCCGCGCGGAGCAGCTGGCGACCGAGCTGAAATTCCTCCGTTCGCAGATCAGCCCGCATTTTTTGTTCAACGTGCTCACCAACCTCGTGTCGCTGGCGAGAAAAAAGTCCGACCTGATGGAACCCGCGCTGATAAGGCTTTCCGGGCTCATGCGGTACATGCTGTACGATACGCTGCAGCAAAAGGTGGCGCTGCGGAAAGAGATCGAATACCTCGACAGCTATGTGGAACTGCAAAAGCTGCGCTTCGGCAGCGACGTGAACATACAATACGAAGTGAACGCCGGAGAAGGCGACCATACGATAGAACCCATGCTGCTCATCGCTTTCGTGGAGAACGCGTTTAAGCACGGCACCGGCTCCGGCGCGGACGCATGGATCAGCATCAGGCTGGAAGTACGCAACGGCGTGATGCAGTTTGACGTAAAGAACCGTTTCAGCGAGCACGGGCACAAGGACGACAGCTCGGGCATCGGATTGCAAAACGTACAGTCGCGGCTGGCGCTGCTGTACAAAGACCGGCACAGGCTGGACATACACGAGCACGACAACATATTCCAGGTAACCTTAACCCTTCAACTCACATGATACGCTGCATTATCATAGACGATGAACCGCTGGTGCGCGAGCTGCTGGAAGACAACATCCGGCAGATACCGTACCTGCAGCTCGAACACTCCTGCCGCAATGCCATGGAAGCCATGGAGGCGCTGCGATCCGGCCATATCGACCTCATGTTCCTCGACATACAGATGCCGGGGCTGAGCGGCCTGCAATTCCTGCAATCGCTGCCCAACCCGCCGCTGACCATCCTCGTGACGGCTTACGAAAAATATGCGCTGGAAGGGTACAACCTCCAGGTAGTGGATTACCTGCTGAAACCCTTCAGCTTCGAACGTTTCCTAAAAGCCTGCAACCGCGCGGACGAGCTACTGAAGCTCCGGCAGCAGCCGTCTCCCGCAAAGGATTTTTTTGTGAACGTGGAATACACGCAGGTGAAAATAACCGTTGCGGACATCGAATACATCGAAGGTTTGAAGGACTACATCAAAATACATCTTTCCTCTTCCCCCAAACCCGTGCTCACGCGCATGACCATCAAAGCCATGGAGGAAAAGCTGCCGGCCGGGGAATTTATCCGTACGCATAAATCCTACCTGGTGGCGGCTTCGAAGATCACGATGATCAAAAGGGATTTGGTATACATCGGCAAAACGGAGATCCCCGTCAGCGAATCCTACAAGGAAAACGTGAACCGTTTGAGCAACGGCTGACCGTTTCGTCTACACAATTGCCCCGTGCGTCTACGTGCGCCCCGATGCGGTTTCCCGGTGAAGTATTTTTGTACCGGCATCAAAATTATTCACCACAAAAACAAAAGATCATGGGATTCGCATTCATCATCATTTTGAGGATACTGTTTGCCGCCAGCATGGTGTTTATCATCGGTTATATCTTCGGCGGCTTCTCGAAACGGCCCGTTCTGAAAACGATCTCGAAAGTGGCGGCGATACTGGTTATCGTGCTGTTTATCGGCGTTAATGTCGGCTTGATGCGTTTTGCTTTCGGGCATCACGACGGCCGTTACGGCGGCTGGCGCTGCAATGAGCGGGAGTGGAGGGACCACCGGGTGGAAGAACGCCGTCAGGCGCCCGCGCCGGTAGATTCCCCGGCGGTGCTGCCTACGCAGTAAACGGCTAATTCTCCGGCGGCTGCACTGACGCGTAATAAATTGCACGCCACGTTATAGCAGCTATTGCCACAGCGCTTCAACTTTTACTGAATGCCTGCCGTACGGATGATTTTCGTGCGGCAGGTTTTTTCAACCCGATAGCATTCCTTTCGCGCGGCGGGTTTACTCCACTTCTTCCAGGTCCTCGTCCGGCCCGTTGTTTCCGGGAACGGCCGCCGGGTTCCTTCTTTCCCCGATCTGCTGGCGCCACATGGCGTAATACAAACCTTTCTTTTCCACGAGCTCGTCGTGCGTGCCCGTTTCGGCGATCTTTCCTTTTTCCAGCACGATGATGCGGTCGGCATGCATGATGGTGGACAAACGGTGCGCGATCAGGATGGTGATCTGCTCGCGCAGCGCGGAAATATTGCGCACCGTGCCGGTGATGGCTTCTTCGGTGAGGGAGTCGAGCGCGGACGTGGCCTCGTCGAAAATGAGCAGGCGCGGGCGGCGCACCAGCGCGCGGGCGATGGAGATGCGTTGTTTTTCGCCGCCGGAAAGTTTCAGCCCGCCTTCGCCGAGCTTGGTGTAAATACCTTTGCCCGTGCGGTTGAGCAGCGCGGTGGCGGAGGCTTTTTCCAGCGATCCGGTGATCTCTTCGTCCGTGGCGTCGGGCTTTACGAACAGCAGGTTATCCTTGACGGTGCCGGCGAACAGCTGCGTGTCCTGCGTTACAAAGCCGATCTGCCGGCGGAGGGCGTTGTAACGGATGTCTTTTGAAGAAACGTCGTTAAAAAAAATATCGCCCTCCACGGGTTTGTAAAGACCCACGAGCAATTTCACCATCGTCGATTTACCGGAGCCGGAGGGACCCACGAACGCGATGGTGTCGCCTGTTTTCACCGAAAAGGAAATATGATCGATGGCGTTCACGGTGGCGGTTTTATGACGGAACACCACGTCCTCGAAACGCATTTCTTCCAGCTGCCCGATCTCCACCGGCTCTTCCGGCCGCTCTTCCACGGGGCGCTGCATCAGGCGGTGAAACAATTGCAGCGAGGCTTCCGCTTCGCGGTATTGTATGATGATATTACCAAGATCTTGTAAAGGAACAAAGATGGCCGTGGTGATGAATTGCATGGTGATAAGCTCGCCGGTGGTGAGGATATTCCGGAAAATCAGCCATAGCAGGATAAAAAGAATGGATTGTTTGAGCAGGTTGAGCGTGGTGCCCTGTAAAAAGGAAAGCGTGCGCACCTGCCGCGTCTTTTGCATTTCGAGGTTGAATATCTGCTGGGTGAACATCTTGAGCCGCCTGATCTCCGGGAAGGTGAGCCCGAGGCTTTTCACCAGCTCGATGTTGCGCAGCGATTCGGTAATGGCGCCGGAAAGTTGAAGCGTTTCCCGGTTGATGGCCCGCTGTACGGATTTCATTTTTTTGCTCAGCAGGCCCGTAAGTCCGCCCAGCACCAGTATGCCGATCACGAACACGGGAATGAGCGCCCAGTGTTTGGTAACGGCGTACCACACGAGAAACCCCATGCCCACCAGCGAAGTAAAAAGGATATTGATGAACGCGTTGATGAACCTTTCCGTGTCCGTTCTTACTTTCTGCAGCACGGCGAGCGTTTCCCCGCTGCGCTGCTCTTCATATTCCTCGAACGAAAGCCGCAGCGTTTGTTTCAGCCCGTCGTTGAACACCTGCATCCCGAATTTCTGCACGACCAGCCGCATCATATATTCCTGGAACGATTTGGCGGCGCGGGCCATCAACGCTACGGCGATGGCTATTCCCAGCCAGTACAGCACGCCGCGTACCAGCTCGGGCTGCGGCCGGGCGGAGGGAACGGAAGCATAATCGTCGATGATCTTGCCAAAAATGAGCGGGTCTATCATGATCAGCACCTGGCTGGCGCCCGCCAGCAGCAGCGACCAGCACACAAGCCAGCGGTGAGGTTTGAGGTAATTCCACAGGATTTGCATGGTTAAATTTACAAAAAGCCCGGCCGCCAAGGCAACCGGGCTTCAAAAAACCGTTATTGAGAGAAGTTCAGCTGATCCCCAGCAGCTCCACTTCAAAAATAAGCGTGCTGTTCGGGCCGATCTGCGCGCTCACCTGGCGCTCGCCATACCCGAGGTCCGCCGGGATAAAAAAGCGCCATTTGCTGCCCTGCGGCATCAGCTGTAGCCCTTCCGTCCAGCCCTTGATCACCATGTTCAGCGGGAAAGTGGCCGGCTGGCCGCGTTTCACCGAGCTGTCGAACACCGTGCCGTCTATCAGCGTGCCATGATAATGACAGGTTACTTTATTGCTGGCGGAAGGTTTGGGGCCTGTGCCTTCGCTGATCACTTCGTATTGCAGCCCGCTCGGCAGCGTTACCACGCCTGGTTTCTGTTTGTTCTTTTCCAGGAATTCCTGGCCGGCTTTCAGGTTCGCCGCCGCTTTTTCGTTCTTCATCTGGAAGAGTTTGTCCGCTATGCCCATAATGTTCTTTTTTGCAAAAATAGGGATTCTGCCGGGAGCGGCCCTGTCATGCCTTCCCGCGCATTCCGGAATTATTGTTATTTTGGCCCCTGCTACTCAAACCCACAGAACAACTTATGGACTCAAGAAGAGAATTTCTCCGCAAAGCGGCCCTGCTTACCGGCGCCGGCGGCCTCGCCACCATGCTGCCGGACACCATCCGCCGCGCGATGGCCATCGATCCCGCCCCGGGGAGCACTTTCCTCGACGCGGAACACGTCGTGTTCCTCATGCAGGAAAACCGCTCCTTCGATCACTGCTTTGGCACGCTCAAAGGCGTGAGGGGCTTCAACGATCCCCGCGCGCTCAAAACACCCCACGCGCCCAACGTATTTTTTCAGAAAAACGAAAAAGGCGAATATTATACGCCCTTCCGGCTGAATATCAAAGACACGAAAGCCACCTGGATGAGCGCCCTGCCGCATTCCTGGAGCGACCAGGTGGATGCCCGCAACAACGGGCGCTACGACCGCTGGCTGGAAGTAAAACGTTCCGGTCATAAGGAATACAGCGACATGCCGCTCACGATGGGCTACTACAACCGCGAGGACATTCCCTTCTATTACGCGCTGGCGGACGCTTTTACCGTATGCGACCAGCACTTCTGCTCCTCCCTCACCGGCACTACGCCCAACCGCCTGTACTTTTGGTCGGGCACGCTCCGCGAGGAGCAGCATCCCAACGTAAAGGCCAACGTCTGGAATTCCGATGTGGAATATGGCCGCCCCGCGAAATGGAAAACCTTTCCCGAAGTGCTGGAGCAGCACCGCGTGAGCTGGAAGATCTACCAGAACGAGATCAGCGTGGGTGTCGGGTTTGAAGGGGAAGAGGATTCCTGGCTCGGGAATTTTACGGACAACCCGATCGAATGGTTCAGTCAATATCATGTGGAATACCACGAACCGCACCTGGCGTATCTCCGAAAGATAAAAGACAAGCTGCCCGGCCAGATCGCGGAGCTCGAAAAAGAACTGGCGGGCATGGAAAAAGGCTCCAGGGAATATACAAGCCAGCAGCGGAAGATCGCCGGCCGGAAGAACGCGCTGCAACGCCTGCTGGACACGCTCGAACGCGTAGAGGAAACACCGTTCTCCGCTTTGCCCGAAACGGAGCAGCAGCTGCATAAAAAAGCCTTCACCACCAACCGCAACGACCCGGATTATCATTCGCTGGCGCAGCTGCAATATAAGGACGGCGACACGGAACGCGAGGTACAGCTGCCAAAAGGCGACGTACTGCACCAGTTCCGGCACGACGTAAAAAGCGGCGAATTGCCCGCCGTATCGTGGATCGTGGCGCCGGAGAATTTTTCCGACCACCCCGGCGCGCCCTGGTACGGGGCCTGGTTTTTGAGCGAAGTGATGGACATCCTTACGCAGAACCCCGAGGTTTGGAAAAAGACCATTTTTGTGCTGACCTATGATGAGAACGACGGCTACTTCGATCATGTGCCGCCCTTTACGCCGCCCGCGCCGGGAGCGGGAAAAGTGTCCGAAGGGATAGACGTTTCCGCGGAATGGGTGAACAAAGACGCGCAAGCGCAGGGCAGGGGCGTGCGCGAAAGCACGATCGGCCTCGGTTACCGTGTGCCCATGATCGTGGCGTCGACCTGGAGCCGCGGCTGCTTTGTAAATTCGCAGGTGTTCGATCACACTTCCAACCTGCAGTTCCTCGAAA
>CBINIO010000190.1:0-7667 GCA_966250725.1 uncultured Chitinophaga sp. | reverse complement strand
GGCGTGAATGAGTTTAATCCGCAATATGTTTTCGCCAACCGGGAATTTTTCCTCAACAGCATGGAATACCTCACCAGCAAGGCCCCCATCATGGACACGCGCAACAAGGAGCTGACGCTCAGGCTGCTCGACGCGCAGAAAGTGAAGGCAGGCCGCACCAAATGGCAGATCATCGCGTTTGCCGTGCCCATCGGCGCTATCCTGCTGTTTGCCATGGTGTTCCAGTTCATCCGGCAGCGCAAGTATGGCGGGTAAAACCCCGCGGAATCCATTATCTTTGCTGTTCATTAAAATTTCCGCATGACACCGCAACAATGGACGTACGCCGTATTCGGCATCGTGATCGTCTTGGCTTTGATCTTCGACCTCGGGCTTTTAAGTAAAAAAGGACAGGTGATTTCCATCAAAAAAGCGCTGGTCCAAACCTGTTTCTGGGTTGCCCTGTCATTAGGCTTTTTTGCGTTTATCTGGCATGAGGACGGTTCCACCATGGCCGTGGAATATCTCAGCGCCTACCTTATGGAATGGTCGCTTTCCATCGACAACATTTTTGTGTTCATCCTGATTTTCGGTTTTTTCAAAGTAAAAGAGACCGCCTATGCGCGCGTGCTGCTCATCGGCATCCTGATGGCGATCGTGTTCCGCGCCATCTTTATCACCGTGGGCGTGGCGCTCATACAGCAGTTCCACTGGATACTGTACATCTTTGGCGCGATACTCGTGTATACCGGCATAAAAATGTTCGTGGTGGACCAGCACGAGGAATTTAAGCCCGAAGAGAATTTCGCCTACCGTTTCATGCAGAAATACATGCGCATCTCGCATGCCGACCCGCACGGCCGCTTTACCATCAAACACAACGGCAAGGTGTATTTCACCGCGCTGGCCGTGGTAGTGGTGATGCTCGCCGTCACCGACATCGTGTTCGCGCTCGATTCCATCCCGGCCGTGTTCGCCATTTCGAAAGAGCCGCTGGTGGTGTATACTTCCAACATCTTCGCGGTGCTCGGCCTGCGCTCGCTGTTCTTCCTTTTGAGAGGCGCGGTGGACAAGTTCGACTACCTGCAGCAGGGCATCGCCATCGTGCTGGTATTCATCGGCCTCAAAATGCTCGCGGAGATCTGGCACTTCAAGCTGCCCGTTTGGGTGAGCCTGATCGTGATCGTGGCATGCCTGGCCGGTTCCATCGTGTATTCCATTTTGTTCGACAAGAAGCTGCCGGTAAAACCGGTTGAAGAGAAAGTAGAAAGTTAGTTAGTCCGAAAAGCGCCCGGGAAAGAGAGTCCCCGGGCGCTTTTTTATAAAACCATATAACATTGCATACAGCAGAAAGTATCAGCAAGATCCTGAAGGGTGAATTGATGCAACAGACCGGGTACCCGGAGATCGAACATATTTTGCTGGACAGCCGCAAATTACTTGTTGCCGAAACATCCTTGTTCATCCCCCTCGTCAGCGAACGCCGCAACGCCCATCAATACATCGATGAGCTGTACAAAAAAGGCGTGAGCAATTTTATTGTGAGCGAGCCCATCGCCACCGGTCTTTTCCCGAAGGCCAACATCATACTCGTTAAAGACACGCTGCAGGCGCTGCATACCCTTGTGGCCTGGCACCGCCAGCAGTTCCAGGTGCCCGTGATCGGCATTACCGGCAGCAACGGCAAAACCATCGTGAAAGAATGGCTGTGCCAGCTGCTGGAAAAGGATTACAACATCGTGCGCAGCCCGAAAAGCTACAATTCGCAGATCGGCGTGCCTTTGTCCGTATGGCAGATGAAACCCGAGCACCAGCTCGCCATTTTCGAGGCCGGCATTTCGCAGCCCGGCGAAATGGTGAACCTGGAAAAGATCATCCGCCCCACTATCGGCATCTTCACCAATATCGGCGAAGCCCACAACGAAGGGTTTCTCAATCTCCGGCAGAAGGTGAACGAAAAGCTCGTGCTGTTCACCCGCAGCGACGTGCTCATTTACTGCAAAGATTATCTCGCGCTCAACGAATGCGTCAACAACTTCCATAACCTCGTGGGCAAACGCGAGATCGACAACGATATGCAGCTGCTCACCTGGAGCCGCAAAACGGACGCCGATCTCCGCATCACCGGCATCGACAAAAACGACAACCACACCCGCATCGACGCCCTGTACAAACAGGAACCGATGCACATCCGCATCCCCTTCACCGACGAAGGCTCCATCGAAAACGCCATCCACTGCTGGGCGCTGATGCTCTGGCTGGGCAAACCGCACGACCTGATACAGGAGCGGATGGACCACCTCGGCAACATCGCCATGCGGCTGGAAATGAAGCAGGGCATCAACAATTCGAGCATCATCAACGACAGCTACAATTCCGATCTCGGCTCGCTGGCCATCGCGCTGGATTTCCTGCAGCAGCAGCGCCAGCATCCCACCCGCACCGTGATACTCAGCGACATCCTGCAATCCGGCAAAAGCGAAGGCTCTCTTTACGAAGAAGTGGCCGGCATGCTGGAGAAAAAAGGGATACAGAAGCTGATCGGCATCGGTAAACATATTTCGCGGGAGAAACAGAGTTTCCAGAAAGTGCAGAGCGCTTTTTACGCCAGCACCGAGGAATTTTTGCAAAAGGTGAACACGGCGGATTTCCAGAACGAGTCCATCCTCGTAAAAGGCGCACGCGTATTCCAGTTCGAGCGCATCGGCAAATTGCTGGAGCAAAAAGCGCATCAAACCATACTCGAGATCAATCTCAACGCCATCGCGCACAACGTAAAGGCCTACCAGGCGGTGCTGAAGCCCGGCACCAAACTGATGGCGATGGTAAAAGCCTTCGCCTACGGAAGCGGTACTTATGAAATAGCCAGCCTGCTGCAATTCCACGGCGTGGACTATCTCGCCGTGGCGTATGCGGACGAAGGCGTGGAGCTTCGCCGCGCGGGCATCACGCTACCGATCATGGTGATGAACCCCGAGCCCAGCAGCTTTGACGCCATCCTGCAATGGAACCTCGAGCCCGAACTGTATTCCATGAACATCCTCGAGCTGTTCGAGGAATCCGTGCGGTATGCGAATAAAACCAACTACCCCGTGCACATCAAGCTTGACACAGGCATGCACCGCCTCGGCTTTGAAGCGCAGGAGATCTCCACATTGGCACAGCGATTGAATGCAGAAGGGCTTTTCAGGGTGCAATCCATTTTCAGCCACCTCGCCGCCAGCGAAGACGCGTCGATGGACGCCTTCACGCAAACGCAGGCCGACCGTTTCGCCAAAATGAGCGCCACCCTGCAGCAGCTGCTCGGCTACGCCGTGATCCGCCACATCGCCAACAGCGCGGCCATCCACCGGCAGCCGGCGCTTCAGCTGGACATGGTGCGGCTGGGCATCGGCATGTACGGGATCGACAGCGCGGGCGCTTTCCAGGACAGGCTGCGGAACGTAAGCACGCTCAAAACCACCGTGGCGCAGGTAAAACGTATACCCGCGGGAGACACCGTCGGTTACGGCGGCACCTGGAAAGCCGATGGCCCCTCAGTGATCGCCACCGTGCGTATCGTGTACGCGGACTGCTACAAACGTATTCTCGGCAACGGCAAAGGACAGATGAAAGTGCGCAACAAACTGGCGCCCGTAGCGGGCGTAGTAGCGATGGACATGCTCATGCTCGACGTAACGCACATCCCCGACGTGGCCGAAGGCGACGAAGTGATCGTGTTCGGCGAAGACCTGCCGGTACAGCAGCTGGCATTGTGGGCGGGCACCATTCCGTACGAGATACTCACGGGCATTTCGCAGCGTGTGAAACGCGTATATTACCAGGAGTAAAACAAGCTGGTAACCGATTACGATCTTTGAAATAATACATTATTTTTGAGAAAATTTGAAGATTTGAAATACCGACACATCGTTTTGACAGTAGTGCTGATCCTGATCGTGGACCAGGCTTTGAAGTTCTGGATCAAGACCAACATGACCATCGCAGAGCAATTCCCTGTAATATCCGACTGGTTCTTTATTCATTTCATTGAAAATGAAGGCATGGCCTATGGCCTGAAGTTCGGCGGAGAGTTCGGGAAGATCGCCCTTACGCTGTTCCGCCTGATCGCGGTGGTGATCGGTTTCTTTTATATGCGGAAGCTGGTGAAGGAAAAATACCACAACGGCCTGCTGGTATGCGGCGCGCTGATACTGGCCGGGGCCGCGGGCAACCTGATAGACAGCATGTTCTACGGCCTGATATTTTCCGAAAGCACGCGTTACGAGCTGGCGCAGTTCCTGCCTGCGGGCGGCGGTTACGGCACTTTTATGCATGGCAACGTGGTGGATATGCTGTATTTCCCGCTGTTTGACGGTACTTTGCCAAGCTGGGTGCCTATCTGGGGCGGTGAGCATATCATCTTCTTCCGCCCGGTGTTCAACATAGCGGACGCGGCCATTTCCGTGGGCGTGATCACGATCCTGCTGTTCCAGAAGCGGTTTTTGCAGCGGAAGACGGAGGATGGGTTGCCGGTGGGGAATGCGCCGGCGGTGGATGATGCGGAGAGGGTGATGTAAGATTTTAATATAGGAGGCGCCGGTTGGCGCCTTTTTTATGTGGATGGGGTGAGGTTTTTTCCACCCCCCACCACAAAATATTTGGATAAACCAGGGATTAGCCATACTTTTAGTCTATAATTCCTGTAGACTATATTAGTATTATAATTTATGTCGCATAATGAGGTGATAGATAAGGCAGAGCAACGCGTAGCTACCGTTGAAACACAAAAGGTGCTGATCGACCTCGTGAACGAGGACAATAAAAAGCAGCGCTGGATCTGGGTGACCATCGGTATTTCCATGCTGGTAGTATTCGCCGGCCTCTGGTTCACCTACTACTACGGCATTTCCCTCGACCAGCAGACCCGCATCACGGAGTTCACCCGCAGCGTATTTACCGATAAACTGCTGTTTTTCATGGGCGTAGGTCTTACCGCCCAGGTGATAGACGGCGCCCTCGGCATGGCATACGGCGCCACCTCCTCCTCGCTTTTGCTGGGGCTGGGCGTTTCCCCCGCCATGACCAGCACCAGCGTACACGTAGCCGAAGTGTTCACCACCGGCGCCTCGGGCATCGCCCACTTCAAGCTGGGCAACGTCAACAAAAAACTTTTTCTACATTTACTGATCCCCGGCATGATCGGCGCCGTAACCGGCGCTTATCTTTTGTCCGACAAAATAGACGGCGACATCATCAAACCCTTTATGAGCGCCTATCTCATGATCCTCGGCGTATTGATCCTCCGCAAAGCCCTCCAGCGCCACAAACCCAAGAGCAAAACCCGCAGGCTTGGCCCCCTGGCCTTTTTCGGCGGTTTTATGGACGCTATCGGAGGCGGCGGATGGGGCCCGATCGTTACTTCCACCCTGCTCAGCAAAGGCCGCACGGTCAACTATACCATCGGTTCGGTAAATGCCGCCGAGTTTTTTATCTCCGTGTCCAGCGCGGGCACTTTCCTTTTATTCAACGGCATAGACAGCTGGCAGGTGATCATCGGCCTGATCCTGGGCGGCGTGATCGCGTCGCCTTTTGCGGCCATACTCGTGAAAAAAATGAAACGCCGGCCGCTGATGATCATGGTGGGCGTCATGGTGATCGCCATGAGCCTCCGCACCATCATCATGGTGTTCTGGAAATGATATTTTCCCTTCAACGAATAGCAATAAAGCTTGCCTGAAATAAAGATGGTGTACCAATTTGCAATGCAAACCCGGTACACCATCTTCGTTTTATGCTGCGACAGCGTTTGTTAAATTTTCCCCACCATGTTCGCGGGCACTACCCAGGCGTCAAATTCCTCGGGTTTCACATACCCCAGCTTCACGGCCATTTCTTTCAGCGTGGTGCCTTCCTTGTGCGCTTTCTGCGCGATCTCGGCGGCTTTGTAATAACCGATCTTCGTGTTGAGGGCGGTTACCAGCATCAGGGAATTGTCCACGTGCCTTTTGATGTTCTCCTCGATCGGCGCGATGCCTTCGGCGCATTTATCGTTGAAGCTCACGCAGCCGTCGCCGATGAGGCGGGCGGAGTGCAGGAAGTTGTAGATCATCATCGGCTTGAACACGTTCAGCTCAAAATGGCCGGTGGCGCCGCCAACATTGATGGCCACGTCGTTGCCCAGCACCTGCGCGGCGATCATGGTGAGCGCCTCGCATTGGGTGGGGTTCACTTTGCCGGGCATGATGGAAGAGCCGGGCTCGTTGTCCGGGATATACAGCTCGCCGATGCCGGAGCGCGGGCCGGAGCTGAGCATGCGGATGTCGTTGGCGATCTTCATCAGGCTAACGGCTACCGTTTTCAGCGCGCCGTGCGCTTCCACGATCGCGTCGTGCGCGGCGAGGGATTCGAATTTGTTCTCGGCCGTTACGAAAGGCAGGCCGGTGAGCTCGGCGATCTTTTTGGCGACGTTCTCAGCATAACCTTCCGGCGTGTTGATGCCCGTGCCCACGGCGGTGCCGCCAAGGGCCAGCTCGCTGAGATGCGCGAGGGTGTTATTGATCGCACGCAGGCCGTGATCGAGCTGGGAAACGTACCCGCTGATCTCCTGGCCTACCGTGAGCGGCGTGGCGTCCATAAAATGGGTGCGGCCGATCTTCACGACGTGCATGAATTCTTTTGATTTTTTCGCAAGGGTGTCCCGCAGCTTTTTGATACCGGGGATGGTCACTTCCAGCAGCATTTTGTAAGCCGCAATGTGCATGGCGGTGGGGAAGGTATCGTTGGACGATTGCGACTTGTTCACATCGTCGTTCGGATGCACCGCTTTGTCTTTGTCGGTAAGCTGGCCGCCGTTGATCACATGCGCGCGGTAGGCCACCACTTCGTTCACGTTCATATTGCTTTGCGTGCCGGAGCCCGTTTGCCAAACCACCAGCGGAAATTCCGCGTCCAGTTTGCCTTCGAGGATCTCGTCGCACACTTTTGCGATCAGCTCCGCTTTTTCTTTCGGCAATACGCCGGCTTGCTGGTTGGTGAGCGCGGCGGCTTTTTTCAGGTAAGCAAAGGCGCGGATGATCTCTTTCGGCATCCGGTTAACGTCCTGCGCGATCCTGAAGTTGTCGATGGAGCGTTGGGTCTGTGCGCCGTAATACGCGTTGGCCGGCACTTTCACCTCGCCCATCGTGTCTTTCTCTATCCTGAAATCCATATGCTGTAATTTTGGAGCACAAAAATACGATTAGGGAACGGCAAATCCGACCCTATTCCCCTTTAAATTGAGGCTGCCGCTTCTCAATAAAGGCTTGCGCCCCTTCCTGCAGGTCTTTTGTGGCAAAACAGGCCGCAAATTCGGCGATCTCGGTCTCAAAGCCGTCTATCCCGTCTTCTTCATACTTAAAAAAGGCGTTCACGCATTTTATCACCTTTGCCACGGCCAGCGGGGCTTTGCCGTGTATTTTTTTGAGCAGCTCGCGGGTTTTGTCCAGCAGCTCTTCCGGTTTGGTGACATGATTGACGAGCCCCAGCTGGCGGGCTTCTTCGGCGCCGATCATATCTCCCGTCATCATCATTTCCAGGGCCTTTCCTTTCCCCACCAGCTGTACCAGCCGCTGGGTGCCGCCGTAACCGGGAATGATCCCGGGTTAAACTCCGGCATCCCCTAACTACCAATTGACCCACCCACCCCGAAAAGAACCAACAAACCCCAC
>CBINIO010000189.1:0-7719 GCA_966250725.1 uncultured Chitinophaga sp. | reverse complement strand
CTTGTTAAATTCGACAATGCCATCGGTGAATGGCAGGCAAACCAGCTGGTACACTTCAGTATACCCCTCCTGGCCAACATATGTGAAGTCTTTTGCGATATACTTGTCATCCGACACGGGATCTTGATCATCCATCGAAAGCACTTGTATGAGCGCAACCGGCGGGCGGATATGTAGGATGAACTCCCCGGTTTCTGGCCGCTGCGGATCTTCTGCCAATAAAAATTCTGTATCTTTACGCATGTTAGGTCACAATTGTGATTTATTCAATGACAAAGGCCGGGAGTGATTGCCCGGCCTTATTTATTTTATTCTTCCAGCCCGAGCTGGGCCTTGGCGTATGCCCGCACTTCATCATGAACGTAGTCGGGCGTTTCGGCTATAAGCCGTAGCTCCTTTTCAGAGCAGTCCGCCAGCCTTTTCGCATAAGTGGTATTGTATTGGCCGTCAATATCTATTCTGCCAACCCCACTTTCAGATTCGGCCACTGAAAGGCCAACCTCGTGCCCGCTGCCATCAATATATACTCGTTCGCCCAACGGGAGGCCAATTCTATCCAAAAAAGAGATAGCCGCTTCGTCCTCTTCGATGGCCTGATAGTATTTTGCTTTAAGATTCGCGCGGTCGCCAATTTCCCGCGCTACGGTGTCGGCGTTTTCGAAGCTGATAAAAAGTTCATCAACATATCGCCAAATTTCGTTTTCGCCGAGAAAAGTAAGATGCCCCTGGTTGTGGAAGTTACCGCCCCGGCCAATGTGGAATGCTACTATCGCGGTTTCAATTGCTGTGTTAGAAGTGTTCATTTTGTTAAGTGTTTAAAGGTGATTGTTTCAATGACAAAACAAAGATACAACGCATTTGCGTAGTAAACAAATGTTTTTTTGTGAGATTCCCCAACTTTCCAAAACATATAACAAAAACGACATTTTATTGAATAATATCTAAAAAACAAAAGCCAGGGTAAACACCCCGGCCCTTTTATGCTCATTTTAAAAATCAAATATATTATGTAAACGACTTCGAAGATAGATGAGTATCGCGAAATTATTTTACTGGAATCCGTAATATGAAAGCCAGGGTAAACACCCCGGCCGTCCCAAAATTCCACGTTATGAAAAAATAATTATATTTATTGCCTCATTATCCCGCTATGGAAGATTTTATCCCTCAATTATTGATATTGTTATTATCTGGGCTTGGATTCATTACCTATAGGCACCCGAAACAAGGAAGAAAGCTCACAACAATAATTTCTATCGTTGTGGCATCTGTCATTTCGTTGGTCAACGCGTATTCCCTCGGAGCATCTCGTGGTTACATCAAGTCACTTAGAAAATTCACTGACAACAGTGAATTTCACACAATGTCGCTTAAATCGATCCAGAATTTAGCGAACGAAGAGGAGTTATTCAGAGGGAAGGTCGATATCTGGATGCTATGCATAATTGTTACCTACTTCACAATTCTCCTCCTATCCTTCATGTTTGAGGATATGCAGAAAAAGGTGGTAGAGAATGATAACAAGAGCACCAAAGGCGACCCCAGTTAAAAATGTCTTGAAGTATCTTTTCATCTTTTTATTAAAACGATTTCACCCGCCGGAGCCACCCGGCGAGAAACTTTTTATTCTTCTTCAGTGTGGCAGTTCTCCGCAAAAACGCAATACGCGCCTCTTTAAGCCGCTCAAACACGCCGGTCGAGTTATTTATTGCTGCGAGTGTTTGCGGGCCCATTAGCCCGTCCGCGGTAGCGCCGGTGACGTCTTGAATGGCTTTCACGGCATGGTAACCCGAATGCACATAGAAGTCCAGCAGGAAACCGGCCACTCGCTGGTCGTCGATCTGATCTGCCCGCAACGGGCGCCAGTAATGCGCCTCATAGAATGCTTCAACGAATTGAGCCGCTGCCGGCACGAACTGTCCTCTTTTAATTGGTTTGGCCGCGTCGATGTGTGCCCAGCCTTCCCAGCGTGGCCAGTTCTTCCGGGTGATGCCTGCATATGTTTCGCCGCCGGCGTCGTCTGGATCGTTTACATAGCCGCCCTCCCACTGAAGGACCGGGCCAATTGCTTGTTTGAAGTCAGCCATTATATCAAGCCTTTTATCTTACTGAATACCGCACCTGCAATGAGCAAGATGCAACCAATCGAAATCCAACGCCAGATATCCCGTCCGCCGGTCACCCGGTCGGCCCGCTCCTGCTGCTCTCGCGCCTCCTTGTTTGCCAACCACACGGCGGCGCTGTCTACCTTCGCGATCACCACGGTATCTACGCGGTCCCGGGTGATCACGCGCGCCGGCGGGCAGGGGCGCTCCTGGTATACGTACTTCGTGACGATGCCTTTCACAGTATCGCAATCGACCGTTACCGTGTCGGAAAACACCAGCGTGTCGCCGGGCAGGTAAGTAGTATCGTACCTGGTATCCCCCTGTACATACACCGTGCTTTCTTTGACCGGGAAACGCTCCGCGCAACCCTGCGCCCATTTCTTTTGCGTCATGCAGCTGCAGGCGATGAAGAGCATGCAGGCCAGTACGAGGTATTTTCTCATCGCATTTCCATTTTAAGCCGCCCGGAAATAATCACGCTATCCTGGTACTCCGTCCAGGTGCCGTCTTTGTCCAGGATGATGATCTTTTGCACCCTCGCGGGGTCATGGAGTATCTGTATTACTTTGCTGGTGGTATCGACCGGAACTTCCGGCACCACGGGCGGTACGGCAGAATACCCGCCCTTCTTGTGCGCAAGAAACCACTCATACACATTCAGCTGCTTACCATTCCATTCCCGCTTCACATTACCTGCGTAAAAGTCGTTCCAGAACCGGCCATCATGCCCGCCGTTGAAGATCTGCACGAAGGCGTCGCCACCGGCTGCGTTGAGTATCTTCGCCCCCTCGTTGGCATAGGCCGTGAACCCATCCAGCGCCAGCTGGCCGGTGTAAAACCATACGGGCACGCCCTCGTCGGCCAGCAGCGGGATGTTCTGTTTCTTTTGCAGGAAGTCACCCTGCGGGGAAAGGCTCGCTACCGCGGCAACCATCTTCGGCGCTGCAGCATCCCAGGTAGCAGCCAGCATTGCGCCCGCGCCGCCGTACGAAAGCCCCGTGGTATAGATCCGTGAGCTGTCCACACGCAGGCCTCCCTTCACCAGCCAGTCGAATACCTTGCGGAAATTATCGGGCCACGGTGTGCCGTACCGGTCCTGCGCCGCGATCACGATGAACTTCTCCAACTGCCCGGTGATGGGGTTCACGGCCTGCGGTTCCCAGCCGGACTGGATGCGTTTGAACAGATACGTGCTCGTGACACGCGTGATGTCCGTTCCTTTCTCGCCCGCGCCGTGGTAGAAGATGATCGTGGGCCATTTCTTACGAACGGAATCGTTGTAGCCGACTGGCTTGTACACCGCAACGGGCATGACTTCCTTGGCGTTCCACGGGTTGAGCGGCGCGTTGTATGTTTCGATTTGAGCCGACAGCTGGCCCGTCAAAAGCACTGCAGTCAGCAGTGAAAGTAGTTTCAATTTCATGTTATGAAGTTAATGTTACGTCGAGTACAGATATATGACCGAAAGTGCTGCCTGATTTCACCTGCATCTCTATCTGCGAGGTGCCGGTGAGGCCGGTGAGCGTTACGGCGGTGTTGAAATTCGTGTTGTTGCCCGCGTCGTACTCCTGCCAGGTGGCTTCGCCAGCCTTGCGTATCTGGAGTATGCGCGGATCTGCCGCGGCGCGGTTGCCCCAAATTTTCAGCGCGGCCACACGCCCGGCCGGGACATTGATCGTCGCGGTGACGATGCCCGCTGAGGTGTGAAAGAACACGTTGTCCTGCACGGCGGTTGCCGGGTAATCGCCGACGGCGGAATTATTGCCGCCGAAATTGAGTGAATCTCCGTAGGGGTAATCCGTCTCGCCCGCGCCGCCGGTAAAGTATTGGCCCGCCGGCAGCTTGTCCACGGCCATACTGAAGCCGGATACCGCGTTGCCGTCAATGTCAACCGGGTCCGTGAACCAGGTGGCGCGCACATCTACGACATTGTTCCATTTCTTTCCATCGCCGGCCGTTCCTACAGCCCCGCTACCGATGGTGTTGTCTGGCGTCATAACACCCGTATTGACCACGGCAGCATTGTGCTGCACGCCGTCGCCGCCGATGTCGAACAGCAGACGCTGATCCGCCACGGGTGCTGCCTCAAGGTAAACCACCTCGGAATAATCCGTGTAGCTACCATCCTTCACGCGCGCGCGGGCACGGTAATAACCGGTGGCAGCGGCTACGGTCAGTTGGTTGAGCGCCATGTCCGTGATCGTTTGGTTCAGCGCCCAACCAACTGACCCGTCGGCGCTCTTTTCGATCTCGTATTGGTCGAATGCGGTTACGGCGCGGAATACGCGCTGCCAGAATGCGGTGATGTTGTCGGCCAGCGCCTGAACCCCGGTAGCATTGAGGTGGATGCCGTCGCCCTGGTCGTAGTCGCTACGCAGGTCTGCAACCGTGGAGGGTTGAAGGAAATCGTTGAAGTTGATGCAGGAAACATACTTCAGGTAGGGATGAGCGGCGAGGGCTGTATTGAGGTCAACCAGCCGCGTATCCTGCGCGCCACTATACGGCGTCCGCGGGCGCGAACCGGAGAATATGACGAGCACGCCACGGGCGAAGGCGTAATTAAATATCTCCTCCATATAGCTGATCTGCGTGGCTACGTCGTAGGATGCGGCCCAATTCGTGGGCTCGTCGATGAAAACAATTGTGGGGTTGTCCGCCAGTGCCGTGTCGATGTTTCGGCCCACGGTTCCACCGCTGGCGGTTGGCCGCATAGCTGCCATCGTCTGCCCGCCGAGGGCGTAGTTGATCAGTGTCGCGCCGGTGGCATTGGCGGACAGCCATACATTCAAACGATCTTCCAGGCGATCTGGCGCCGAAAGACCTGTGCCCGCCATCGTGGAGCTGCCCAGGCACACTACTTTTGGGCTGTCCGTCAGCAGGTTATCGGAGATGCCGAACTGGAAGATCATATCCACGCCAGACACGCGCCCGCCGAACGGGATGGTGTCGAATCGGAGGATGGGCGCAGCCACGCCACCCGTCTTCACGAAGTCGCCTTCTTTGAAAAGATGCGCGATGCCGCCCACCTTGTAATACACGTCCTTCGTCAGCACGTCTACGGCGGCACCATTCGCTTTTATGTATAGTTTCTTCCCCATCAGTCAATGATGAAAATTTTCCCATCAGGATAGCCAGAGATGTCGCCCGGCAGCGCAGCGCCGGTGAAAGGCACCAGGTCGGCGGTATTCGCTTTATCAGCCAGGGCCGAATCCACTGCGGATTTTGTATACACGTCCGCAGCTACTGCCTTCGCGTCCAGCGCATCCTGCAAGCCATTCACCGCCGATATTTCATGCGTATGCACTGAAGCTGCCTTCCCGGCAAGAAGCGCATCGGCAGCAGTCTTTGAATACACACTGTCCGCGTCAGCCTTCGTTGTCTCCAGGTTGGATACAGCCGTGCTGAGCGTAGTATCGTCGTAGTTCGATAGCCCCGCCAGTTTCCCTTTCTCGGCATCCGTGAAAGCGTTCGTGTCCGGGTTGCTCTCATACTTCGTCTTTATGGACGCTGCGGTTTCCGCGGTAGACGTACCCTTCTGGATTACCCAGCCGTTGTCATTCTCATCCCATATGTACGCCGCCACTTCCACGCCAGCACCTTCGTCAACGTAGGCATAATTGCCAGCACCGCCGACACCGGCAGCCTGCAAAGCAGCGAGCGAAGTATATGTGCCCTGGTATTTGGGGCTTTCAAGCCCTGCGAGCTTCGTCTTTTCCGCGTCCGTAAAATCGTTTGTAGAAAGCCCCTTTCCGGCTTCCTTGTCGACTTTCGCAGCCAGGCCGGAAGTAAGGGCAGACGCATCCGCTTTGCTCCCCAACGCGGTCGCCAGCCCCGTCACGTCGTCCATCGCGTGTTGGTGCGCAAGCGGGGTGCGGGCGTCGGAAAGACGGGGGTCGGTCGTTGCTACCGGCGTAAATCCTAGCGCGTTTTGCTTGCCGTTCCATGTGGTCTTTTCCGTATCGGTGACGAAGCGGTGATCTGCGTCCTGCGTAACGTTGGCGGCTGGCACCGCCCCCGTACCGGGGTCGATATTGTCGATCAACCCCTTCAACACCATCCCTTGATTCGCGGAAAGCGCCGCCGTGGCGCTATCGGAGGTAAGATTGTCGATCACCACCGTAGCCCCATCCCCGCCCACATGTATCGCGGGCGCAATCACTACTTTCGTCATGTCGTCCATGAAGTAAAAGTTTTTTCGTAAATGAATAATACGTTCAGCGGCTTGTCTGCATCTTCAATGTTGCGGATGATCAGCATATCGCCGCGATACTGCCCCGTGGGTAGATTACTTTCCGTATAATCCTTATCGAGCACCAACACTTTTCTGCCGGTTTCCGCGGATGTCAGAATTTGAAATCCTTCACCGGTTGAGAGCCAAAAGCCCAGCACCTTTGCGCCGACGGCATTATACAGGTCCATCCGAACGTCCACGAACGTCGAAGGGTCAACGGGTACAGCGTCCTCTGCTTCGGATTCGTAGAACTCGAACGACCAGGAGGCAGATGTTCCCTGCTGGATGCGGATGGTGATGTCTACCGGACGGTTTCCTAATTCGATCATGGCTGCTGTACTTTATTCGTTGAATCTTCCGGCGGCTTAGGCGCGAGCTTCTTCGTGGCCAACGTCAGCAGCTTCAGAACCGGGGAAATAAAGAACCGGCTGAAAGGGCTGGAGCTGTCGATTGCATAGAGGTTCTCAAACACGCTGGTCGCTTCAATATAAATCAGCAAAATCAGTAACGCGCTGTTCACATAACCGACAATCACGTTGTCAGGTATTGTATTTGCCAGCACCACACCGACAAGGATTGCGCCGGCGTACTGCGTAAACTTAATCACTGTCTTGCGGAATCCGGACGAAGTGCGTGCCTCATGCTGCACGACCGCTTTGATTACGCCGGAAATGAAATCCAGCATCATCGCAATGAACACCCACATCAGTAGATTCGCATCGGGTAAAAAGGTGAGCTTGAAGAGGGAAAGTATCCCAGAAGCCGCAAGTAATTCCGTTGTAAGTCTTTCTTTCATTTTTAAGTTGATTTTTTAATGCTTACTTACCAACCGCCATTCACCATTCACAGCCCGTATTACCATCACGCCGGTAATTGCCCATTGGGCTTAATTATTGATTCTATACCAGTTCGCGCCGTCCGACTGGAAATACATCACAACTCCATTCTCAATGACGGATATCACCTCATTCAAAGGAGACAATACGGAACCGCCGCTGGAAGTAAGGTTGACATTTCCTCCAGTGTTGTAATTGATAATGCAATATATACGCCCCGATGCCGAACTTGCCGCTGGTAACGTGATAGTCACCGCAGGTGTCGTAACACGAACCGTGTAATGTGCCGTTGTGAGCGTTAGGTTCATTGACGTGCTCGCGAAAGGAAAAGAAATTGACCCGGCGACGTGTAGTCGAGAAGTCGGAGCGTTGGTACCCAATCCGAAGAATCCATTGTCATGAATTCGCGCCCGCTCCACCGTGTCTGTGCCACGGCTGGAGTTAAAGATGAATCGGCCCCATACGTTGCCATTTCCCTCGTACGACAAAAAAGTGGCGTTCGCCTGGCCCGCAGTGATATTAAGGCCTTGATTCGTCGATGCTG
>CBINIO010000188.1:0-7725 GCA_966250725.1 uncultured Chitinophaga sp. | reverse complement strand
CCGCACGCTGCAGTTCGCCGCGGCGGACAGGGACATGAATTTTTATTACGCTTCCTCCGAAGCCTCCATGAGCAACGGCGGCCTCATCACCGACCTCAACGATAACCGTCACGGCAAATACAAGCTGGAAGAGCCGATCAAAGGCAAGCACCTCGGCAACTTCTTGGAAGAGGAATACGGCGGCGAGCTGTCAAAGCTGTCGCTGATAAAGATCGACACCGAAGGGCTGGATTATTTTGTGCTCACCACGCTGGAACGCGTGCTTGAAAAATATCACCCGGTGATCATCGCGGAAATATTCCTCGAAATACCGGTGAGCATGCGCAACGACATTTTCGACCTGCTGAAAAAGCACGGCTACACGCTGCTCAACGCCGGCCTGCTGGAAACCGACAAGCCGATGGTAACAAGACCGGTGAACACGAGGGAAGACATGCCGAAAGTTGGGCAAACGGAAAACATCATCGCATACATGGCTTAGAACGCCCTGTTTTTACTTCATAAGGCAACAGGCCCGGGCGAACAGGTTCCGGGCCTGTTCGCGTTTTAATGGGCCTCTGAAACGAATTTCAGCCCGATGATGGAACCGATCAGCATCACGAGAAAAAACAAACGCCAGGCCGTGGCCGGCTCCTTGAAAAAAAGAATGCCCGCGATGGCGGTGCCCGCCGCGCCGATGCCCGTCCATACCGCATACGCCGTACCGATCGGCAGCCCGTTATTGATCGCTTTGTTCAGCAAAAAAAAGCTCATCGAAATGCATACCACGAAGCTCAGCGAAGGCCACAGCTTCGAAAAGTTCTCGGAATACTTCAGCGAGATGGTGAACCCGATCTCGAAAAGCCCGCCCAATACCAGAAATAACCAGGCCATAACAAAATGATTTGTTCCGTTTAAAAAAAAGAAAAAGAGGAAGCAATGAAATGTACGCGTGCGCAGGATCAGCCGCCGTAATTAAATACGGCGTAAGTGAAGAAAAGACGGAATACTCTTGTAACAGTAACCATTCCTGCGTTTTTTTGTTCAGACGGGGCGAAGGTACGAAATATCAGCTATACTGCTGAACGATGCGGTAGAGGTTAAACTGCGGGTCGTTCATGTGTTGCTGCACGGTCGCGAACAGCGCCTGTTTGTCCACCTGCCGCATGCGCCGGTGCTGGATGAGCTGGTACGCTTTTTCCGCCAGCAGCAATGCTTTCCGACGGCTGTTGCCCTGCACCTGGTCGCGGTGCGCGTCCAGCGCGGCGATCAGTTCGCCGATGCCTTCTTCCTGCGTGGCGATGGTTTTGATAACGGGCGTTTCCCAGTTCTCACGGCGTTTGGTATGCGCCAGCAGGCGCAGGTTGCGCGCGAACTCGTCGGCTTTCGGCCGGTCGGCCTTGTTCACCGCGAAGATGTCCGCGATCTCCATCAGCCCGGCTTTCATGGTTTGAATTTCGTCTCCCGCTTCGGGCACTACCACCACTACGGTGGTATCGGCGATGCCGGCGATCTCCACTTCGCTCTGCCCCACGCCCACCGTTTCGATAAAAAGATAATCGAACCCCGCTGCTTTGATGAGGTCGCTCACTTCCATGATCTTCGGGCTGAGACCGCCGAGCGCGCCGCGGCTGGCCATGGAGCGGATAAATACGCGGGGATCGGAAAAATGTTCGCTCATGCGGATGCGGTCGCCCAGGAGGGCGCCGAAGTTAAAGGGGGAAGAAGGGTCTACCGCGATGATGGCGATCCGCTGGTCACGATTTAACAATTCGGTGATCAACGCGTTCACGAGCGTGCTTTTGCCCGCCCCCGGCGGGCCGGTGATGCCCGCCACGCGCGTGCGCCCGTTGGGCGGCAGCGCTTCCAGCAACCGCTCATAACCCGGCGATTCGTTCTCCACCAGCGATATAGCGCGCGCCAGTGCGCGGGTGTCGCCTTTCAGCAAGCCTTCTGATAACGGTGCGGACATAGGGCAAATGTATCGATGATTTTTCACATCTTTGCAGCACCTTACAATGTGTTCATGAAAGTTACCGGATTTACATTTGTTCGAAATGCCATCAGGTTTGATTATCCCGTAACGGAAGCCATTCGTTCCATCCTGCCGCTGTGCGACGAGGTAGTCGTAAGCGTGGGTAACTGCAGCGACGGTACGCTGGAACTCATTCAATCCATCGGCTCGCCAAAGGTGCGCATCGTGCATTCCGAATGGGACGACAGTCTCAAGGCGGGCGGGCGCGTGCTGGCCGTGGAAACCGACAAGGCGCTGCAGCATATCGGCAAAGACACTACCTGGGCGTTTTACATCCAGGCGGACGAGGTGGTGCACGAAGCGGACATTCCCGCCATCCGCGCCGCCATGGAACGTTACGAGCACGACACGAAGGTGGAAGGGCTGCTGTTCCGCTATCATCATTTTTACGGCAGCTACGACTATGTAGGCGATTCGCGCATCTGGTACAACCACGAGATACGCGTGATCCGCTACAACCCCGATATCCGCTCCTACCGCGACGCACAGGGCTTCCGGCTCCACAACCGCAAGCTGCGCGTAAAACCGGTGGACGCTTACATGTACCATTACGGCTGGGTGAAAAATCCCGAAGAGCAGGCCCGCAAATGGGTGAATTCCACTTCTCTCTACCACGGCAACAACCGGCATCTCATGGACCGCATCGCGTCCACCGAAAAGTTCGACTATTCCGAAGTGGATTCGCTCGAACGGTTCAAGGGTACGCACCCGATGGTGATGATGGACCGCATCGACCGGAAGAACTGGCAGTTCGAGCACGACATCAGCCGCAAGCAGTTCAGGAACATCAAGCGCAAACTGCTGTACTGGGTCGAAAAACGTTTCGGGGTAAGGCTTTGGGACTACCGCAACTACAAAATAATTTAGCCCGGCAATACCCCAACAGCCGCGGGCATTTTTCCCCAAAAAATGTATTTTAGCATTATGACGAATTTCATCCCGATATTTCCGTTAGGTATTGTGGTGTACCCGGGCGAGCAGCTCAACCTGCACATTTTCGAGCCGCGGTACAAGCAGCTGGTGACCGAATGCATCAGCGAGAACAAACCTTTCGGCATACCGGCGGTGATCGACAAAAAGGTGAACGAGTACGGCACGCTCGTGGAAATATCGCGTGTCGAAAAAGTGTATGGCACCGGCGAGCTGGACATCCGCACAAAAGGGCTGAAAGTATTCCGCATCCTCGAGATCATCCGCGAAGTGCCGGAGAAGCTGTATGCCGGCGCCATCGTGAATTATCCTGACAACCAGGAGCGGAGCAACGCCAAATTGCAAAAGCAGGTGCTGAGCGCCGTGCGCGAGCTGCACCAGATCTTGCAGGTCAGCAAAAGTTTCCCGCATGAGGACGATGTGCTGCGGGCTTACGACCTGGCGCATCATGCCGGGCTTTCGCTGAAGGAAGAATACGAGATGCTCCATCTTTTCCAGGAAATGCAGCGCCTGGAGTACCTCAAACGACACCTGCTCAAGGTGATACCCGTGATGACCGAAATGGAGCGGCTCAAAGACCGTGTAAAGCTCAACGGGCATTTCAGGAATTTATCCGTGGATAATTTTTAATTTGGCGGCATGACCGGACCAGTTTTTTGCATGGACCTGGGCAATTCGCGCCTGAAATGCGGCATTATGCAGAACGGCGTGCTGCGGCAGGAACTGTTTTTTTCCGAAGCGGGTTTTCTTGAAGAGGTAAAAGCCGCGCTGGACGGGCACCGTCCTTCCGCCGTCATCCTCTCTTCGGTGATAGACCATCCGCCCGCGCTGGAAACGCTGCTGGCGGAACGCGCGCCTTTCATCAAACTGCGGCACGATACGCCGCTCCCTGTACAACTGGCTTACGAAAAACCGGAGACCCTCGGCGTGGACCGCATGGCGCTGGCTTCCGGCGCCTGGGCGGAGTTCCCGGGCAAACACAGCCTCATCATCGGCGCGGGCAGCGCCATCACCTACAATTTCGTGCATAAAACGGGCGTATTCCTGGGCGGGGGCATCAGTCCCGGTATAGACATGCGTTTCAGGGCGCTGCACGAATTTACCGACAAGCTGCCGCTGGTAAAAAGCAGCACGCAATACGCCTTTATCGGCTATAACACGCGCCAGAGCATACTGAGCGGCGTGCAGCAGGGGGCCCTGGCGGAGGTGGAAGGCATGATAGCAGCGTATTCCGCCAGGTACCGGAACTTTAACGTGCTTTTAACAGGGGGTAATTTGGAATTTTTTGCTTCCCGCCTTAAAAGTAAGATATTTGCAAGCCCGTATTTAATGTATAAAGGTTTAAATTCAATCGTAGAACTCAATGTATTGGACAAAAGCTAGTCTCTTTTGCCTGCTTGGCGTTACCATGCTTTCCGTAAAGAACGCTGCCGCTCAGGATAACACACCTTACTCTCGCTTCGGTTTAGGCGAGCTTTCCCGTTCGGAAAACGCCGTCAACCTGGGGATGGGGGGCGCAGCCCAGGCTTTTGCCAGTCCACAGTCCGTAAACTACCTGAACCCCGCCAGCTATTCAAGGCTGCAGCTGGTGACTTTTGACGTTGGCGTAAACGGCGGCGTACGCCGGCTTAACAGCGGCGACGAAAGCTCCCAGTCCGGTTTCGGTACCCTCGCTTATCTTCAGCTGGGCATGCCCCTGAGCAAAAAGTGGGGCCTCAACATCGGCCTCCGGCCCATGACCCGCGTGGCTTACAACATCGCGCAGGCGGAGGACAGGATCTTCTTCGATACCCTTAACGTGCCCCTCGTGAACCAGTTTGAAGGCAACGGCGGTATTTACCAGGCCTACGTCGGCTCCGGCATCGCCTTTGGCAACTTCAGCATCGGCGCCAACTTCGGTTACCTTTTCGGGAATGTGAACAACAGCACCAAAGTGCTTTATCCGTCCGAAACCACCATACTGCCCTCGCGCGTAAGCAGGAAAACCAGCTACGGCAGCTTCTTTTACACCGTGGGCCTGCAGCAGGTAGTACCGCTGGCGAAAGACCTTCACCTTACCTTCGGCGTAAGCGGAAGCCTCGAGCAAAAGCTCACGGCCCGCCGCGAATCCATGAAAGAAACGCTTTATTACGACGCATCGTCCGACGAGTACGATACCCGCGATACCATCGAGTACGTAAGCGGCGACAGGGGCGACGTAACCTACCCGCAAACGCTCGGCGGCGGCATCATGCTGACCAAAACGGACAAGTTCATGTTCGGCGTGGACTACAACAGTTCACAATGGAGCCGCTTCAGGAACTTCGAAGCGAAAGACAGCACGCAGGACAGCTGGAGGCTCAACTTCGGCGGCCAGTTCGTACCGAACGCCACTTCCTTCACCGGTTACTGGAACAAAGTAGCGTACCGCGCCGGCGGCTTCTTCGGGAAAGATTACATCAAGCTGGGCAACGGCGATATGAACGTATGGGGCTTCTCCATCGGCGCAGGCTTCCCCGTAAAAAGGATCATGCCCGCCATGAACCAGTTCACCATGATCAATACCGCGTTTGAAGTAGGCTCGCGGGGCAACCAGGAGCGCCTGAAAGAAACCTATTACAGGGTTACCGTAGGCTTCACCCTGAGCGACCGCTGGTTTATCAAGACCAAATACGATTAACCGAACGTTTGAAAAGATATTTTATATACCTGGGCATTGCCGCCATAGCGCTGATGAGCTGCGAGAACGACGTAAACGCCGTACGCGCCTTTGATACCAAGAAGCTGGGCGTGGAGCAGGCATACCAGGTGGAAACCATCATGAGCCAGGAGGCGCATGTAAAAGGCGTGCTCACCGCGCCGTACATGGAAAGGCACCTCACCGAGCCGCCGCATACCGATTTCCCGAAAGGATTGCAGGTGGTGTTCTATTCCGATTCGCTTACCAAGGAAAGCATACTCACCGCCAACTTCGGCACCTATAAAGAAAATTCTTCCGAGATCTACCTGCGCGACAGCGTAGTGTTCATCAGCCTGAAAACCGCGCGGCGGCTGGATTGCAGGGACCTCCGCTGGGACCCGAAAACGAACGAGTTCGTGACCGACAACTTCTGCCGTCTTACCTCGCCCACGCAAACACTGTACGGGCAAGGCTTCCGGGCCAACCAGGACCTGTCCCGCAGCGAATTTATCCACTCCTACGGCTCGATGGTCATGGAAGACAGTCTTTTTTCCTCCCCCTGATCCGCTACAAGACTTTATATAACAAAAGAACCCGGTCGATTGACCGGGTTTCTTTTGCTTTAACCTATTTTTTAACCTAAAATTTCCTGGCAGATAATAGTCAAACACCATGCCAGATTGTTATTTTTATGGATCACTTTTTAAATACACGATCATGGAATACAGAAGATTAGGTAAATCGGGCTTACAGCTCAGCGTGCTCTCGTTCGGCAGCTGGGTCACATTTCACGGGCAGGTGGACGATAGTTTGTCCGACCGTTTGATGGGCCTCGCGTACGACAGCGGGATCAACTTTTTTGATAACGCGGAAATTTACGCGCTGGGCGAATCGGAGAAGATGATGGGAAGGGTATTGAAACGGAAGAACTGGGACCGTACGTCCTACACCGTGTCCAGCAAAGCGTATTTCGGCTGGCGCGGCGAGAAGAACAAACCGAACCAGACCGGCCTGAGCCGCAAACACCTGGTGGAAGCCTGCAACGAGGCGCTGCAGCGTATGCAGCTCGATTACCTCGACCTGTACTATTGCCACCGTCCGGATAGGAACGTGCCCATCGAGGAAGTGGTATGGACCATGACCAGCCTGATACAGCAGGGGAAAATATTATACTGGGGCACGTCCGAATGGACGGCCGCCGAGATCATGCACGCGCATATGATCGCGCGCCAGTACAACCTGATCGGCCCCGTGGTGGAGCAGCCCGAGTACAATCTCTTCCGCCGCGAAAAAGTGGAAGTGGAATACGCGCAGATCTATAGGAACGAAGGTTTGGGCACCACCATCTTCAGCCCGCTGGCCTCTGGCATCCTTACCGGCAAATACAACAAAGGCGTGCCCGAAGGTTCCCGTTTGAGCCTGGAAGGGTATGAATGGCTGCGCAACCGCAACCTGCTCGACGACAACCTCGCGCGGGTAGCCATCCTGCAAACGGTGGCCGACCAGCTCGGAACGAGCCTCGCCACTTTGAGCGTGGCCTGGTGCATCGCCAACCCCAACGTGACCAGCGCGATACTCGGCGCCACGAAGGAAGAACAGCTGAAAGAAACGCTGAAGGCATTGGAAGTATACCCGAAGCTCACCAAAGAGCTGATGCACGAGATCGACACGATCATGGGCACCACGCCGAAGGTACCGACGCACTAACAGGGTGAATTAAGGCTGGTTAATTTGTTGTTAACAGTATAATATTTGAGACGTTTACGAGACAAAACCTGTCTTTTACGAAAACCAGGTTTGAAGAATAACCCGCGGGTCTATCTTTGTATTGGTTTTTCATAGGATATGGTTAAAAATATTTGAGGGCGGTATTCTTACCGCCCTGTTTTTTTCTCCCTGACGTAACCGTTACATCCTTTAGCCGCCGCTTTTCTCCTTTTATACCGCCGCGTTCCCGTCAAACTGTTTAATTTCCCTGCCTTAAACTTTCAGACAAATGGAAACGATCACCTGGAACGATTTTGAAAAGGTACAGATCCGCGTGGGCACCATTGTGCGCGCGGTGAATTTTGAAAAAGCGCGAAATCCCGCTTACCAGCTCGAGATCGACTTTGGCCCGGAG
>CBINIO010000187.1:0-7735 GCA_966250725.1 uncultured Chitinophaga sp. | reverse complement strand
ATACCAAAGCCACTGCGATCGTGCAGATGGAATACGTGCTGCGCGCCCTCGAAGGCCGCGGCGAAAACGACGGTTACCGCGACCCCGGCAAATATTATTTCTCCGTTTTTGGCGAGCCGGTGGTAGGGAAGCCCTGGGGCTGGCGGGTGGAAGGGCATCACCTGTCGCTGAACTTTACCGCGGTTGAAAATAAATGGATGACCGGCAGCCCGATGTTCCTCGGCTCCAATCCCGCCATCGTGCCCGAAGGGCCGAAAAAAGGGCAGCAGATATTAAAACAAGAAGCGGCGATGGGCTTCGAGCTGCTGGGCAGCCTCAGCCCGCAACAGCGAAAAGCCGCCGTGGTGGCGGAAAAAGCGCCGGCGGACATCATCACCGGCAATAAAAGGAAAGCCTGGCTGCTGGAGCCGCCCGGTGTAGCCTTCGGCAGTCTGAACGCCGCGCAGCAAAAACAGCTGAAAATGCTCGTGGCCGTGTATGTGGACCGGTATACCAAACTGATGGCGGAAGCGATCTGGAAAGAGATGGCGGATGCGGGTTGGGGGAACGTCCATTTCGCCTGGGCCGGCGGCGACAAATGGGGCGTGGGGCATTATTACCGCATCCAGGGGCCGACGTTCGTGATCGAATACGACAATACGCAGAACAATGCGAACCATGTGCATACGACCTTCCGGGATCTGAAAAATGATTTTGGGGAGGATTTGCTGAAGGAGCATTATGAAAGCGCGCACAGGTGAGGTGTTAACACCTACACCTTCCTCCCCAGATACTGGCTGTAATCCGGCAATATCACCGTATACTCCTGGTGCATCAGCGGCGAGGTCATCAGGAAATCCGCCGATGCCCGGTTGCTCGCCATCGGGATGTTCCACACCACACCCAGCCGCAGCAGGGCTTTAATGTCCGGGTCGTGCGGCAAAGCCTCCATCGGGTCCCAGAAAAAGATGATCACGTCGATCCGTCCCTCCGCTACGGCCGCCCCGATCTGCTGGTCGCCGCCCAGCGGCCCGCTCAGCAGCTTCCGCACGGAAACGTCCAGCGATTCCTCCAGCAGTTTCCCGGTGGTGCCCGTTGCGTACAGTTCATGCCGGGTAAGCACCGCTTTGTTGTAAACGGCCCATTCCAGCAGCTCCGCTTTTTTGTGGTCATGCGCGATCAGCGCGATCCTTTTGCGGGCATGTAGGGATTTCGTGTTCATCATGCTGCAAAATTAACCGGCTTTCCCGACAACGCAAGATTAACGGCCCGTTCTCGCCAATTTTTGCTAATTTTGCAGGAGAAAATAGCATATATAATGATCAAAACAGGAAATCCCATTATCAGCATCTATACGGAAATGACGCCGAACCCGGAAACGATGAAGTTTGTGGTGAACAAGCTCCTCTATCCGAATAAATCCATCGATTTCCCTGACGCCGCCAGCACCACCCCCTCGCCGCTGGCAGCAGAGCTGTTTACGTTCCCCTTCATCAGGGGCGTATTCATCTGCAGCAACTTTGTGACGCTTACCAAAACCAACGATACAGACTGGGCGGACGTGATCCCCACCATCAAACAGTTCCTGAAGGAATACCTGGAGGACAACCGCGCAGTGATCAACGAAGACGAAGTGGTGAACACCCCCGTGTTCAGCGGCGACGAAAGCGATGTGGTACAGCGCATCAAGGAACTGCTCGAAAATTACGTGAAACCCGCGGTAGAAATGGACGGCGGCGCCATCCAGTTCAAGGATTACCACGATGGCGTGGTAACCGTGATGCTGCAGGGCTCATGTTCAGGCTGCCCCTCTTCCATGATCACGCTCAAAGCCGGCATTGAAGGCATGATGAAGCGCATGATCCCGGAAGTGAAAGAAGTGGTGGCCGAAGCGGAATAAGCCATAGTTGAGTGAATGATAGTGTTAGAAAGCGCAGTCCCTGACTGCGCTTTTTTCGTTTTTGATCCTTAGCTTTACAGCCTGCAAATCATTAAAAACTGTCTATGAGAGGGATTTTATTTGGATGCGCATTGGTAATGGCCAGTGCGTCTTTGTTTGCGCAGCAGTCCGACGCCGTGATCACTTACGGTTTTAGGAACAACGGGAAAGAATCGCGCGGGGAACAAAAGCTGTTCATCAAAGGAAAAGAAGTGCGGGTCGCGCCCGCGGGCAGGCAAACCGAACAGCAATTCCTTCACTACGGCGAAAAAGCCAGCTACCAGGTACTCCACAGCAACGGACAGACATTTACGCTCAAAAAACCATTCTCCGCATACGCAAAACCGGAGCTCCTGCCCGGCACAGACACCGTGGCCGGCATCCCCTGCAAAAAGGCAAAGCTGTTCATCCGCTCCAATACCATCGAAGTATGGTATACGAACGCGCTGGCGATAAAAGGCACTCCGTCCATTTCCTACGCCCCGGGCCTGGGCCTCGTGCTTAAGATCGTGCGCAACGGCAACAGCGAAACCTACGCCAAACAGGTAGAATACAGACCGGTCACGAAAGAAGAGCTGAACTGGCCGGCGGACAAAGGCACGCTGTTGGACGAACCCGCTTACCAGCGCCAGGTGATCGAAAGCCGCTATACCACGCTGCCCGTCTTCGACCGCGAACAGATCAGCTGGGGCAACGAGATCAAAAACCCCGAAGGCGAAACGCTGAACAAAACATACAAATTCGCGGGCGGCACCGTGATCCTCAAAAAAGTATCGCTTCCCGCTGTAAAGCCCGGCCAGCGCCTGTTCGCAGAGCTGGTGCAATACTCCAACGGCGACGCGTACGACCGCACGGGCTCGGTATTCATGATCCCCACGGACAAAGCAGTTTCCTTCCTCAACGGCCTGCAGCAAAACGCCTCCGTGCTGCCCGTCTTCACCGGCCGCAACGGCAAAAAATACCAGGGCTACGTAACCACGGACAGCTATACGGCGCCGATGGAGCTGATGCGTTTTTTCACGCCCTTCGGCGTCCGGCATTTCAACAACCAGGTACGCATCAAAGGCTACAACTGGGCGGACTCCGCGGTGTATAAGCAGGACATCACCGACCTCGCGCCCCGCCTGCAGGGCGAAGTGTGGATCGGCGTGTACATCGGCAACTACGACAAAGGCGGCCACAAGGCCAGCCTCAGCTTCAAATATTATCCCGGCTACGGCGGCGAATCGGCGGCGGAAAACAAAAAATGGATCATGCCCGTTTTTAATTCCACCAACCTCATGGAAATGGCCGGCCAGGAATACGCCACCCTCTTCGACCGCGACTCGCTCACCGTCACCGTCGACGTGCCGCAAGGCGTAAAAAACCTCAAGCTGCGCTACATCACCACCGGCCACGGCGGCTGGGGCGGCGGCGACGAATTCAACCCTAAGCTCAACGAAATATTCGCCGACGGCAAAAGGGTGTATCACTTTTTCCCCTGGCGGGAAGACTGCGCCACCTACCGCCTGCTCAATCCCGCTTCCGGCAATTTCGGCAACGGCCTTTCCTCGTCCGACCTCAGCCGGAGCAACTGGTGCCCCGGCACGCTGACCTTGCCGGTGGACATTCCGCTGGAGCTTACGCCCGGCCGGCACACGCTGCAGGTAGCGATCCCGCTGGGCAAGCCCGAAGGCGGCAGCTTCAGCTTCTGGAACGTTTCCGGCGTGCTCATCGGCGACATGGAATAACACTCACCGGCGGGGCCGCCCCGTTCTTCAAAACATATGGAACAGATCATTCAGGAAATAAGCAAAGGATTTCAAATGATGACTTTGCCCGAGGGCATCGCGGTGCTTTTTGGCGTGATCAGCGTGCTGTGCTCGCGGCAGAACAGCGTGTGGGTGTACCCGACGGGGCTTATCAGCACGGCGATCTATATGTACCTGATGGCGCAGGGTAAATTGTATGCGGAGTCTGCATTGAACGCGTATTATTTCATCATGAGCGTGTACGGCTGGTACAATTGGAGCCGCAGGAGGAACGCAGCGGGAGATCATTTGGGCATATCGCCCGTAACCCGCCGTGAGCTTGGCATTGCGGTGGGCATCGTAGCGATCGGCTGGGGGATCATTTACCTGATGCTGAGCCAGTTTTCCGATTCGGACGTGCCCGTGATGGACGCTTTCGTGTCCGCCGCCGCGTGGAGCGGCATGTGGCTGCTGGCGAAAAGAAAGATCGAGAACTGGGTCTTTCTCAATATCTCGAACTTCGTGGCGGTGCCGCTGCTGTTCTACAAACATTATGCGCTCACGGCGCTTTTGACGATATTCCTCTTCATTGTTGCGGTAAACGGCTATTTTCACTGGAGGAGGCTCTACCGTCAACAGCTAAACGAAAACCGCCCTTGAAACGCATCGTAGTGACAGGCCCGGAGTCAACGGGAAAAAGCACGCTGAGCGAACAGCTGGCCGCGCATTTCAACACCGAATGGGTGCGCGAGTACGCGCGCGAGTACCTGGAAAATCTCGGCCGGCCGTACGAGCAGCACGACCTGCTGCGGATCGCGGAAGGGCAGCTGCGGCTGGAAGACGAAGCGGCCGCGCGCGCCAAAGACCTCATCATCTGCGATACAGACCTGCAGGTGATCCGAGTATGGAGCGAAGCAAAATACGGCGAATGCGACCCGCGCATCCTGCAAATGATCGCGCAACGGGAATACGATCTGTACCTGCTCACTTACATCGACATCCCCTGGACGGACGATCCGCTGCGCGAACACCCGCTTCCTTCAGAAAGGGAATATTTTTACAACATTTACCGGGAGATCGTGATGAACGCGGGCATTCCCTGGGCGGAGATCAAAGGGGATTATGAGCAACGGCTGAAAACGGCCGTGGAAGCGGTGGAAGGAATAATGAAGCGGCCATAGCGCTGCGCGACAGCAACGTAATCCGAATTATTTGATCAGCTCCGCCACATCCGGATCAGGCGCAAGATTACGCATCTGCACCAATATCCGCCGCTGACGGATCACCGTAATCCGCGCCGGCGGGTTCACTGTATATTTGACGGGATTGGGCAGGCAGGCCGCTATCATCGCGGATTCCTCGCGGTTAAGGTTGGAGGCGGGTTTATTGTAGTTCGCCTGCGCCGCGGCTTCCACGCCAAAAATGCCTTCGCCCATTTCGGCCACGTTCAGGTACATTTCAAGAATACGTTTTTTGCCCCAGATCTTTTCGATCATAAACGTAAAATACACTTCCAGTCCTTTGCGGATATAGCTGCGGCCCTGCCAGAGAAAAACGTTTTTCGCCACCTGCTGGCTGATAGTGCTGGCGCCGCGGATCTTTTTGCTTTTCTGGTTGTGCTTCATCGCCTTTTCGATGGACTTGAAATCAAAGCCGTCATGGTCGGGAAACAGCTGGTCTTCGCTGGCGATCACGGCCAGCTTTACATGCTGGCTCATTTCTTCGAGGGTAACATAATCCCTTTTGAAACTTTTATCGCTGCCCAAAAGACCGAACCAGCTGCCGATCATCGTAGTGGTAAAAGGCGGGTTCACCCAGCGCAGGAGGATAATATACAGCAGTTGTGCAACGAAGAGTATGAGGAAGATTTTTTTTAACAGCCGCCAGGTCCTGGGGACGATACCTTTTAATTTCATCGGGTAGATTTCTGTAACCGGGCGGCAAGTTAACAAGATTATCGGATTGATTCGTAATTTCCACCGGCAACATAACTACGCAGCAATTTGTTATTATCATACAAATCAAGGCTCATGAGACTAGAACTGCATCCGCAAAATCCGAACCCGCGAAACCTGAAAACGATCATCGAATGCCTCCGCGACGGCGGCGTGGTGATATACCCGACGGACACCGTGTACGGTATGGGCTGCGACATCTTTAAACCCGAAGCCGTGGAAAGGATCGCGCGCATCAAAGGCATCGATCCGAAAAAGTCGCATTTTTCTTTTATCTGCTACGATCTCAGCCACCTCACCGATTATACCAAAAGCGTGGACACGCCGCTGTTCCGCCTGCTGAAAAAAGCGCTGCCCGGGCCTTATACGTTTATATTGCCCGCGAGCAGACAAGTGCCGAAAATGCTGAAAACAAAACGCGACACCGTGGGCATACGCGTGCCCGATAACCTGATCTGCCGCACGCTGGTGAAAGAATTGGGCAACCCGCTGATGAGCACGTCATTGCCGGTGGAGGAATACGTGGAAGAATACACCGACCCGGAGATCATCCACGACAAATTCGGCAAGCTGGTGGATATCGTGGTGGACGGCGGGCCCGGCGGACTGGTGTTTTCCACCGTCATCGACTGCACCGGCCCCGAACCGGAGCTGGTAAGGGAAGGCGCCGGCAGCTGGGAAGCGATCGCATAAAAAAGGGCTGTATCAAAACGATACAACCCCTTCAAAATATTTCTTTTCGAAAATTATTTGATCCCCATCTTTTTTGCCAGCGCCGCCGGGATCGCATTTTTATTCACCATGTAGCAGGTGGTTTTGTATGCGAAGTACGGCACGGATGCGTAGAAATAGCCGTTGCAGGGGCCGGTGGTTCCCCATGAATTTTTCACGATAAAGAACTTGTTGCCCTGCTGGTCTTTCGCGAGGCCGGTAATGTGCATGCCATGATCGTCCTGCGTTTCGAAATTGTCGAATGCCAGCTGGCGGTTTTCCTGCGTGACGGTTTTTTGTTTGCCCGGCTGGGTGAACAGCGCTTCGCGTTCTTTCGGCGAATAGTCCGTCCAGTCTTTTTCGGGAACGATGGCGAGACCGTCTTTATAAGAAAATCCTTTTTCGCTCACATCCGCCGCCCAGGCGATGGTGTAGCCGTTCATAACGGCCTGCTCCGCGATGCTGGTAAATTCGTCCAGCGGTACGTTGTATACTTTTTCCCAGTTCCAGTTATCCGGCACCTCGAGCACGAACTGCTCGTAAAAAGGGTGATGGGTGAAGGAGGAAACGATCACGTAATCGTCCGCGTTGAGACCAAGCTCTTTCGCGAAAGATTGCGGGGTGTACGATTTCCCCTTGTACTGGAATTTTTCGGGCGTAGCGCCGATATATGCGTCCAGCACGCCGTTCAGGGCTTTCTGCCAGTTCGGGTTAATGGTTTGCGCCTCGCTGATCTTTTTCAGCATCGGTTCCATGATGCCGACCATTTCGGCGTGGTTATAAGTTTTTTCACGGTTGCCGTCGTACGCGTCCTGCGGCACGAGGCCGTATTTGCGGAGGCACAGCAGGTCGTCGGGGAAGCCGCCGCCTTCGCCGAAGTTGGCTTTGCCGTGCATGCGCACATAGTTCTCGGCTTTGAGTGGGTACATTTTACGCACCACGAACATTTCGCTGAGGTTCAGGTTTTCGCCTTTCCCTTTGCGGAGCAGCTCCGATTCAAAAAACGAAAGTCCTGAAAACGACCAGCAGGTGCCGGTGCGGCCCTGGTTCTGCACGGCATAGGCGTCGAGATTTTTCAGTACGGTAAACTGGTATTGGCTGCCTTCCTTGTTTGTGGTTGGAATGGTGGTTTGCGCAGCGGCGGTTATGCTCCATAATACGGCTGCGCTCATCAACAATTTCTTCATGAGCTGTTAGTTGGTTTAGAAACGCAAATGTAAGGAGCCGGGGTTAACGGCGCTCAGGCGGATTGATGAGCGGTATCAGCGTCGGCGGACTGGAACTGTTCGCGGGTGATCTCCCAGCGCCACAGCTCGCCCGCATCGGCGCCATGAACGGCGCCGGCGAACCGCATGCCTGCTTTTTGCAGCACTTTCACCGCAGCGTTATATTCTTCTTCCGTATGCGCAATTACCTTTGTT
>CBINIO010000186.1:0-7750 GCA_966250725.1 uncultured Chitinophaga sp. | reverse complement strand
CCGCGCCGGCATTTGCGCCGGGGCGGTTTTACTTTTGGAAAATTCTTCAATGTTTCGCGGTATATTACATAGCCGGCGACGACCCGTTTTATATAACCTGTCAATAAATTTTCTTAATATCGCCCTAAATCTACATGCCTCAAGTGAAAGAACGTCATAATACCAACAAGATAACGATCTACGACATAGCACAGGCATTGGGGCTCAGCGCATCCACCGTTAGCCGCGCATTGCAGAACAACCCGCTGATCAACGAGGAAACCCGCATAAAGGTGCAGGACACTGCCGCCGAAATGGGGTATGTGCCCAACTGGATCGCGTCGAGCCTGCGCAAGAAACGGTCGAACATCCTTGGGCTGATCGTGCCGAGAACGAGCATGTACTTTCAAAGCACCGCCATCAGCGGCATCCAGCACGAAGCCCACAAATACGGTTTCAGCATCGTCATCGGCCAGTCGGACGAAACGGTGGCGATGGAAAAAGAGCTGGTGCATACTTTCTTTTCGCTGAGGGTGGACGGGCTGCTGGCGGTTTCATCCATGTTCACCACCAACTTCGATCACTTTTCGCCGTTTATCCGCAACAACATCCCGCTGGTGTTCTACGACCGCGTGCCGATAGATTTTCCCGGGTACACGATTACGGGCGACGATTTTAAAGGCGGGTTCCTCGCCACGGAGCACCTGATCAAACAGGGCTGCAAACGCATCGCGCATTTCTCCGGCCAGCTTACCTGCAACCTGTACCAGCAGCGCCTCGCAGGCTACAAAGCGGCTTTAGCCAAATACAAGATCCCCTTCGACGAATCCCTCATTTACGTGCACAACCTCACCCTCGACGCAGGCGCGGAAGCGGCCAGGCAGATATTTGCGCTGAACGATCTGCCGGACGGGCTTTTTGCCGCCAACGACAGCTCCGCGGTCGCTTTTATCCAGGAAGCGCGCCGCAAAGGCATCAATGTGCCCGAACAGGTGAAAGTGGTGGGTTATTCCAACGACCTGTCCAGCCGCATCATCAGCCCTTCCCTTACCACCATCGAACAAAGCGGTTACCGCATGGGCGAAAAGGCGGTGGAAACGCTGGTGCAGCTGATCAACAAAGAGGAAAAGATCAAGATCACAAAAAATTACGTATTTGAAGTAGAGCTTATTCCACGGGAATCGTCTCAGCTTTAGTTTTGACCAAAACCTGCAACAACGCTATGAAACACACTTTCCGTATTTTACCGGTGCTGGCTGTGCTGGGCCTTGCCTCCTGCAGCCGCGACATCTACGTTCCCAACCAGGTGAACGCACCGCTGCTGAAGGAAAAGAACGAGCTGAAAGCCAATCTTTCCCTTTCCAACTGGCAGGCCGCCTATGCCATCACCGACAACATCGCCGTGATGGTGAACGGGCAATATGTATCACGCGGCATTTTTTTTGACGACGACAACGATACCGATAACGACGACCTGTTCATCGACAAAAACACCCGCGGCGGCGTGATCGAAGGCGCGGTAGGTTTCTTCAAACCGCTCGACACGCGCAAACGCATGATCTTCGACGTGTACGCCGGTTACGGCAACGGCGCTTTCAAAACCCTCGACGGCAACTTCAACTCCGCGCCGCCGGGCACCTCGCCAGTGGGTTACACCCTGCGCACGCACTTCAACAAATTTTTCGTGCAGCCCGCCATCGGCCTTTCGCACAAGGTGGTGGAAGCGTCTTTCACCTCCCGCTTCTCGCTCGTGAAATTTTATAACCAGAGCATGGGCGCGAACGTGTTCGAAGCGGACGAGAACCGCCGTCTCAACTTTATGCGCATCAGCGAAGAAGTGCGGCCTTTCTTCGAACCGGCGTTCACCATCAAGGCCGGTTACCGTTATGTGAAATGGTTCGGCCAGCTGATGTTCTCCGTACCGATGAACGACGAAACGTACAGCGGTTATGATGTGAACGAATACTTCCAGCCCGTGTCGCTCACGATGGGCGTGTCGCTCAACTTCGGGCAGTGGGTGCAGGATGCGGGGAAGTGACAAGTGCAATTAACGGCGATTCGTTTTCAATGACCGTTGACAATAGTCATGTAGAAAACTGAAGGTTTTGCGAATCGCTTACCCGAATAAAAACGGGGCTCACCATCATTCCTGGTGAGCCCCGTTTTTTATCCGGACTAATGCCGTTACTGTATTTTTATCGCAACCGCGTCCGCCCAGCGTTTTTTGCGCGCGGCGGCCGGCAGCGTCACCACAACCTCATTCCCTTCCTGCTTCCAGCGCAGCTTTCCTTTATATCCCAGCAACTCCATTTTAGCGCCCTTTTCAGGCGAAATGCCTGCGAAACGGATCGTCTCCGGGAGCTGCTCCCCGTTTTCCATCAGGTAGATCGCATACACGGCGCTGCCGTCTTTTTTCTGGGTGAAACAAACCTTGCCGTTCTTGTACGGCGCAATGTACCGTGTGCCGTAAATGGCTTCGCCGTTCACGTCCATCCACGCGCCGATGCTGTCCAGCTTGCGGTAGGCTTCGTCGTGCCAGGCGCCGTCGGGGCCGGGGCCGATATTGAGCAGGTAGTTGCCGCCTTTCGCCACGATGTCCACGAGGTTATGCACAAGCGTGTTCACGGATTTGTAACGGTCGTTGGGCACGTAGCTCCAGGAGCCGCCCATGGTCATGCAGGTTTCCCAGGGGTAGTCCAGCGGCTTGTCGGGGATGGACTGCTCGGGCGTGCGGTAGTTCTCGTAAGGGCCATGCACGCTGCGGTCCACCACGATGAGGCCGGGCTGATGCCTGCGGGCCATGGCCGCGATGGCGGGCATGTCGATGTCCTGGTCCTGCGGGGGCGTTTTGCTCCAGCTGCGCGATTCTTCGGTCTGCATGCGCATCGGGCGCCCCCAGCCGCCGTCCAGCCAGAGGATGTCCACTTTCCCGTAACCCGTCATCAGCTCTTCGATCTGTTTGAAAGTAAAGTTCCTGAACGATCTCCAGCGCTCGGGATATTTCGCGATCTCGTAGCTCGGGTTGCGGTCTTTTGGCGGGAAGTAGCTCCACCAATAGTCTTCGGAATGCCAGTCGGGCTTTGAAAAATAGGCGCCGATGTGAATGCCCGCTTCGCGGAAGGCGTTGAAAGTGGCTTTGGTCACGTCCGCGCGCGGATCTTTGCTAAAGGGCACGTTGGGCGCGGTTATTTTATAGTCGGACTGTTTCGTGTCGAACATGTTGAAACCGTCGTGGTGCTTGGTGGTGAACACCATGTATTTCATGCCGGCCCTTTTTGCGGCGGCGGCCCATTTGGCGGGATCGAACTTTACGGGGTTGAAGGTATTCGGCAACGCCTCGTATTTCTGCACGTACTCGTAGTAAGGGATGCCCGCGGGTTTGCGCTGCGTCCATCCTTCGTCTTCCGGGCAAAGGCTCCACGATTCCACGATGCCCCACTGGGAATAGGTGCCCCAGTGCATCATCAAACCGAATTTCCAGTCCTGCCACTCGTCCAGCTTCTGCAGCACGAGCGGATCGGTTTCTTTTACATAAGGCTCGTTCTGTGCCTGTGCGCCAAAAGCGGCCAGCATGCAGACGGCTAAAATGATTTTTTTCATGGTGATCTGTTAGAGGTGGTTCACTGTTATTGCTCGCACGCATTCGCGATGTGCAGGATGCGCAACTGTTTGTTTACTTCGGCGGCGGACAGCTTCGTGTCCAGCTGCAGCGTTCGGGCCCTGCCCGGCAGCAGGTCGAAATAGTTGTCGGAAAAGGCGGACACGCCTTTGTCGTTTTCCAGCATGAGTCAAACATTTTTGGCGAGCTTGTCCGTACGCACGCGTACGGATATTTTCCCGCCCGTTTCGCTCACATGCGTGGTCACCACCGGTTCGGGCAGCTGCAGGTACCGGGGCGCAACAAAATAAAATACATTCTCCGACACGGGCTGGTCGTTCTTTACCAGTTTGGTGTACAAAATTACCTTTCCGGGCGCCGCGCCGTCCAGCAGCGTTTCTTTTTGAATGCTGTGTACCAGCTGGCTGGTGTTGGCTTTGGCGGTGAAAGGAATGTTTTTTTCGTGCAGCACTTTTCCTTCCATATCCATCAGCTGCATCACCAGCGCCAGCTTTTCGTCTTCCAGCCGGTCGTTCACCACGTACGTTCTCACTTGCCCGTCTTCCAGCACATTGCTTACCAGCAGCGGCTTGTACGCTTCCTTTACAAAATACTGCAGCGCCTTCCAGCGCCCGAAATAATCGATGCCGCTCCAGGATGCGCCGGGCCAGCAGTCGTTGAACTGCCAGTACAGCGTGCCCATGCAGTACGGCATGGCCCTGCGATGCGCTTCCATGCCCACTTTCATCCCTTCGGCCTGCAGCACCTGGCTGAGGTAAAGGAACGCGGGAAAGTCGCGCGGCGGTTTATAATAATGGTCCATGTAAGTTTTGATGGCGGCGTTGCCCCGCGTGAAACTCTTCTGATGCGCCTGCATTACGAAGGAGTGGATGTTCCACTGGCTGCTGTCTGCATAGGTGCGCACGGTGTTCAGCTCCGGGAACGACTGGAAGCCGTATTCGCTCATGAACCGCGGGATGTGCGTGTTAAGCGCCTCGAACCATTCCATGCCGTGCCATACGCCCCAGTAGTGGTTGTCGCCGTGGCGGAAATCTTCCGCTTTGCCCCAGTTGCTTATGGGCGAAGACGGGAAATAAAACCGCCCGGGATCATGCAGCTGCACTTCTTTTTCCAGGATGTCATGAAAAAGCGTGTCGTAGCCTTTGAGCATTTTCCGCCACTGTTCGCCGGTGTAAGCGTAGCCGTCCTTCCAGCCCCAGTTCTTAATCGCCACGGCAATTTCGTTGTTGCCGCACCACAGCGCGAGCGATGGATGGTTGCGCAGCCGCGCGATGTTGTAGGCGGTCTCTTCTTTTACCTGTTCGAGGAAATTCGTATCGGAAGGGTACAGCGTGCAGGCGAACATAAAGTCCTGCCACACGAGGATGCCTTTTTCGTCCGCGAGGTCGTAGAACCGGTCGTTTTCATAAATGCCGCCGCCCCATACGCGGATCATGTTAAAGTGCGAGGCCTGCATATCTTCGAACATTTTTTTATACCGCTGCGGGCTTACGCGCGGCAGGAAGTTGTCGGAGGGAATGTAGTTCGCGCCTTTCATGAACACGGGGCGGCCGTTCACTTTCACATAAAAGCTCGTGCCGATGCTGTCCGCTTCGTTCACGACTTCGACGGTGCGCAGGCCGATCTTCCGTTTTACCTGCTGCAGCGTGTCTTTGCCTTGCAGGATGGAAACGAGGACGGGATAAAGGTGTTGCGCGCCCAGCCCGTTCGGCCACCAGCGTTTTGGTTTGGCGATGGTGAAGGGCAGGTTGGTTTCGTTTGCGCCGGCGGTCAGTGTGGCGGTGAGGGTTTGGGGGTGGAAAGACCTGTCCGCGCTATGCACCACGATCTTATAAACGCCTGCCTTCCGCACGTCCAGCTTCAGCCGCGCTTCCATTTGCGCCGAAGCGTCCGTAAGCGACCGTTGCCTGATCCACACGTCTTCCAGCCTTGCTTTGCTCCAGGCCACGAAATACACCGGCCGCCAGATGCCGCTGGTCACGTAACGCGGGCCCCAGTCCCAGCCGTAATGGTACGGCGCTTTGCGCGCGTGTACGCTCAACGGGATATCGTCCGCATCGTTGCCCGCCGGGTATATGAGCCGGTCTTTCATGAACTTCGGCATGTCGTGCGCGATGGGGCTGTGAAAAAAAATACGAAGATGATTGAGGCCGGGTTTGAGCACGGATCTCACCGGCACCATTTTTCCCACGAACATGTTCCGCGCTTTTAATATCAGCTTGTCGTTCAGATACACGTCCGCATAAGTATCAAGCCCGGTAAAGTCCAGCGCCATCTCGCCGTACAGGTCAAAGGTAGCGGGGGGCACCAGCATGGAGGTGCGGTATTCCCAGTCTTTTTTATCGATCCACTGCAGTCCTTTTTCGTTGGCGCCGGCAAAAGGGTCGGGAATGAGTTTGTGCGCCAGCAGGTCCGTATGCACGGTGCCGGGCACGACCGCGCTCCGCCAGATATTTTCGTCCGTTCTCCTGAACTGCCAGCCGCTGTCGATCTTCGCGCGCAGCTGCGCGAAAGCGGGAACGGCGCAAACGGCCAATAAAAGCCCCAATAATAATGATCTCATGTTCACTGTTTATGCGGGATAAAAATAACGGTTATTGAGAAAACGGAAACATTGCGGATATTTGGGGAATGAAAAGCATCTGGCGTCAAATCCTGCGATATCTCTTCATCAAAAAGCGCGACAGGTCCGAACCGCTCAACACCAATACCAGGCTGATGCACGGCATGAACCGGATCTCCATCATCGTGTTCCTGGTGGCGGTGATCATCATGCTGATCAGGCTGATCAGGCACTGGCTGTAAAGGTCACTTCAACATTCCCGCGATCGCTTCCGCGGCCTTGCGCGAAGCGGTGCCGTCGCCCAGCAGCGTCCACAGCATGGCGTAATCCGCTTTCATTTGCTGGTGGCGAGCGGTATCCTTTAAAATTAAAGTAAGTTCCTTCAGGAGATTATCTTCGGTAAGCTCGTGCTGTATCAGCTCTTTTACCACGGGTTTGTCCATGATGAGGTTCACCAGCGAAATGTACTTCACCTTGATAAGCCGTTTGGCGAAGAAGTACGACACGGGGCTGCCTTTGTAACACACCACTTCGGGCACGCCGAACAGCGCGGTCTCGAGCGTGGCGGTGCCGGAGGTAACGAGCGCGGCCGTGGCCTGCAGCAGCAGCGGGTAGGTTTGCCCTTTTACGACGGACACGTTGGGGTATGCGCCGGTAAAGCCGTTGATAAAGCTGTCTTCCAGGCTGGGCGCCTGCGCCATGATGAACTGGTATTCGGGAAAATATTTCGCCACGGAAAGCATCACGGGCAGCTTTTTTTCCACTTCCTGCTTGCGGCTGCCGGGCAGCAGCGCAATGATGGGCTTGTCGGAGAACGGCGGCGCGGCGGGCGCTTCCCTGGCGGCTTTCACCGCTTCGATCAGCGGGTGGCCGACGTATTCCACTTCAAAGTCCCACTTTTTATAGAAGTCCTTTTCAAAAGGAAGGATCACGAGCATTTTGTCCACGGTCTCGCGGATCTTTTTTACGCGGCCTTCTTTCCAGGCCCATACCTGCGGGCTGATATAATACACCACTTTCAGGCCCTGCTGTTTGGCCCATTCCGCGATGCGCAGGTTAAAGCCGGGGTAATCGATCAGCACGAGCACGTCGGGTTTCCAGGCTTCGATATCTTTTTTGCAGCTGTCAAGATTTTTGAAGATGGTGCGCAGATTCATCACCACTTCCACGAAACCCATAAAGGCGAGCTCGCGGTAATGTTTCACTACGGTGGCGCCGGCCTGTTCCATCAGATCGCCGCCCCAGCAGCGGATGTCCGCCTGCGGGTCCTGCTGTTTGATCGCTTTGATGAGATTGCTGCCGTGCAGGTCGCCGGAGGCTTCGCCGGCAATTAAATAATACTTCACAGTGCTGATCAGATGATTTTAAGCAGCAAGATAACGATTGCGTACAATAAAGTGACCAGGAATATGCCCCTGGCGGTAAGGTCGAGCCGTGCGCGGGTATAGAGGTAAAAGATGATGCCGTTGGACAGCAGGCAGATGCTGATCACCTTGGGTACCTGGTGACGGGCGTTTTTGAGGTAAACCAGGAAATCGGCGAGGTTGATGTGTTTGGCCATGTACACGGCCAGCAGCCAGTACAGCAGG
>CBINIO010000185.1:0-7772 GCA_966250725.1 uncultured Chitinophaga sp. | reverse complement strand
GACGGTCATCACGGAGCTGGCCGCAAAATATCCCGGCATTACGCTGGAAAAGCAGGACAAGCGCTGGAAGATACAGGTCCCGCAAAACCTGAAAACAGGCCATGAAGCCCACTTTGCCGAAGTGCTGCAGCGTTACATGCAGTTCCTCAAAGCGGGTAAGGTGCCCGACTGGGAAGTGTCCAACATGATCGCGAAATATTACGTTACCACTGCTGGTCAGGCGATGGCCAAAGAAAAATAGCGTACATGAACGAGTTTAATCTGACAGGCAAGCTGGTACTGGTTACCGGCGGGGGCTCGGGCCTGGGTCTTTCCATGGCCTGCACCTTCGTGCGCTACGGCGCAAGGGTGATCATTGCCGGCCGGCGGGAAAACGTGCTGCGCGAAGCGGCGGAAAAGCTGGGGCCGCAGGTCTCCTTTATCACCGCCGATCTTTCCGCGCTGGAAAACATCCCGGCGCTGGTGGAGCGCATCGAGCAGGAATTCGGCCCGCTCGACGTGCTGGTGAACAACGCCGGCATCCATCTCAAAAAAGATGCGCTGGACGTTTCCGACGCCGAGTTCGAGACCGTGGTGCGTACGAACCAGTCCGCCGTGTTCGCCCTTTCCCGCGAGGTGGCGCGTAAAATGATCCCGCGTAAAAAAGGGAGCATCGTGATGGTGAGCTCCATGGCCAGCCGTTACGGCATCCCGAAAGTGATCGCGTACACCGCCGCCAAATCGGCCATAGAAGGCATGACGCGCGCGATGGCGGTAGAGTGGTCGCCCGCCGGCGTGCGCATCAACTGCATCGCGCCGGGGTTTATCGAAACGGAAATGTCCGCCAAAGCGCTCAACAACGATACCGAACGCAAAAACAAAGTGCTTGGCAGAACGCCGATGCAAAAGCTCGGTAAGCCTGAAGACGTAGGGCTGGCGGCAGTTTTCCTCGCATCAGACGCTGCAGGTTTTATCACGGGCGCAAGCCTGGCGGTAGACGGCGGCAATTCTATCGGATTTTAACATTCAAAACACATATTCCACATGCATACCAAAAAAACCGGCCGGGAGCCGTCCCGCAGGAAATTCCTGAAAAACGCTGTCAAAGGCGCCGTAGGCACGCTGGCGTTCACCCATCTTCCCACCATTGTGCCCGCCCACGTTGTGAAAGGGCCCATGGCGCCGAGCAACCGCATCAATGTAGGCGCCATCGGCAACGGGCGCATTTCGCGCGAACACGATATGCCCGGCGTTTGGAAACACGACCTCGCCAGGATCATCGCCGTTTGCGACCTGGACAAGAACCGCGTGGAATCGGCGCGTAAGCTGGTGAACGATCATTATACCAAAACGACGGGGCAAACTTCCAACGCGGTAAAAGCATATGAGAATTACGAGGAGCTGCTCGCCAATAAAGACATCGACGCGGTGATCATCAGCACGCCGGACCACTGGCACGTAATGCCCGCCGTGGCAGCCGTGCGCGCAGGCAAGGACGTGTACATGCAAAAACCCGCTTCGCTCACTATCGCCGAAGGACGTTTTCTCAGCAACGAAGTGCACAAGTCCGGCCGCATCTTGCAGATCGGCAGCCAGCAGCGTTCCATGCCGCAGTTCAAAAAAGCCTGCGAGCTGGTGCGCAACGGCCGCATCGGCCAGCTGCACACGATCTATGTAGGCCTGCCGACGGATAATCCTGCCGAAAGCACCGTGGAGCATGAAATGCCCGTGCCCGAATCGCTCAATTATGAAAAATGGCTCGGCGAAACGCCGGTAGTGCCATATACGCTCAAAAGGGTACACCCGCTGCATGATTTCTCCCGCCCGGGCTGGCTCCGCTGCGAGCAGTTCGGCGCCGGCATGATCACCGGCTGGGGCGCGCATCACTTCGATATCGTGAACTGGGGCATGGGCACGGAATACACCGGCCCCATCGAGATCACGGCGGAAGCGGTGTTTCCGAGGCCTGGCAGTCTGTGGGACGTGCATGGCCCTTTCAAATCCGAGAACATCTATGCCAACGGCGTAAAAGTGCTGGCGAGCAACACCTATCCCAACGGCGTAAAATTCGTGGGTTCCGAAGGCTGGATATTCGTATCCCGCGGCAGCTATTCCGCAACGGCCAACGACCCGACGCAGGCGGCCAAAAACGCGAAGGCTCTCGACGCGAGCGATCCGAAAATACTGACCTCGGTGATCGGGGAAAACGAAATAAAATTCATCGACAGCAAGGAACATCACCTGAACTGGCTGGAATCCATCGTGAGCCGCGTTCCGCCTATTGCGCCGATAGAAGTGGGGCACCGCGCATGTACGGTGTGCCTGCTGAACCACGCCGGCATGAAGCTGAAACGCAAGCTTTACTGGGACCCGGTGCTGGAACGTTTCAAAAATGACGATGAAGCAAATCTTTTGTTAAGCAGGCCGCAACGCTGGCCTTACATACTTGCTTAACACTGGCGGAAGGGAATAGGGCGTACTTTTTGAGGTGCGCCCTTTTTTTGTCCCAAATAACCTTATTTTCGAAAACGATGACACCCGCAGAAATCCTCCGCTTACGCCTGGAACACCAATACATCACCCACCCTTTCACCGGCACCGCCCCGGAGCTGGCCCGGCATCTCTGCGCAATGCAGGCGCAGGATTACGCCGCCGCCAAATGGGCGCTTGGCCTCCGCAAACCCGGCTTTACCGACGAAATGGCCGACGCGGAATTTACCGGCAAAACGCTCATCAGAACGTACAGCCTCCGCGGCACCTTACACATTATGCACCCGGCCGACGTCCGCTGGATCATTTCGTTGGCCCGTGACCGTTATATAACCACGAATGCCGCATTACACCGCAAGGACGGGCTCGACGAAAAAACTTTCGCAAAAAGTAACGCCATTATCCGGCAGGCGCTTGCGGAGGGAGCGGAGCTGACGCGCGACGAACTGAAAACATTGCTGGAAAAGAAAAAGATCGATTGCGCGCAGCAGCGCCTCAACCATATATTGTACCGCGCGGGCATGGACGGGATATTGTGTTTCGGCAAACGCCGCGGCAAAACATTCACCTACGCCCTGCTGGACAACTACGTTCCCGCCGGCGAAACATTCCCGCAGGAAGAAGCGCTGGCAATGCTCGCGCACCGCTTTGTAACAGGCCATGGCCCGGCTACCGTGCAAGATCTTTCCTGGTGGAGCGGCTACCCGCTCACGGCATGCAAAGCCGCCTTCCTCACACACAAAAACACCCTGCACAAAGAAACCATCGGCGTACAGGAATACTGGATGCCCGCGCACATCCGCGAAAGCAAACCCGACACCGCAGTAAAACTGTTGTCGGGTTTCGATGAATATTACATAGGTTTCAAAGACAAAAGCCTGCTGCTGGACAAAGAATTTTCCTCCCGCATGTCCCCGCCAAACGGCCTGCTGCCCTACATAATTTTGGTAAATGGAAAAGTGGCCGGCACCTGGCGGCGGGATATCAAAAAGTCTTCCGTCGGTATAACGTACCAACCGTTCCGGCCGCTCACAACGGCGCAGCAAAAGTCGCTGAAGACCGCCGAAAAGACCTACTGCAAATTCCTCGGCCTGTCTTCCGAAAAGGACAGTTAAGCCCGGTGGAACACCTGCCGCTCCATGATGGTTACCTGGAACACGACAGTTAAACCTGGCGGAACTCCCATCTTTTTACGATGATTCACCCGGGCGTTTGCCATGAGCCCCGCGATCAGGCTTGCTGGAACTCCCACATTTTACGGAAACGTTCCTGGAAGTTTTCCACCTTTATAAAACTTTCATACAGCGAAGCCCGCTGCTGGTGCTGCATTTGCCGGGCCCGGCGTACGGCCTTGCGCATCTGGCGCATGCGTATTTTGAAGTTGCGGTTAACAGTAAATGTTTTGTTTTTCATATTTTCCGAATATAACCTTTTGATGGGAATTATTTTATTTTTGAACGATGACCAATTCCACGATCCCGAAAAATGCCGGTACCGCCTGGCGGCTGAAAGCCATCTTTACCGGTTCCGTCGGTAACCTGGTGGAATGGTACGACTGGTACGCCTATGCTGCTTTCGCATTGTATTTCGCGCCGGTGTTCTTTCCAAAAGGCAACCCGACGGTTCAATTACTCAACACTGCAGCAATATTTGCCGTCGGTTTCCTGATGCGTCCCATCGGCGGCTGGCTGTTCGGCAGCATTGCGGACAAACGCGGCCGCCGCTACGCAATGACGCTTTCGGTGATGCTGATGTCTTTCGGCTCTTTTATGATCGCCTGCACACCGTCGTACGACAGCATCGGGATGGCCGCGCCCATACTGCTTTTGCTGGCGCGACTGCTGCAAGGGCTGAGCGTGGGAGGGGAGTACGGCACATCCGCCACTTATCTCAGCGAAGTAGCGGGCACGGGGAGACGGGGTTTCTTTTCCATCTTTCAATATGTAACACTGATCGGCGGGCAGCTGCTCGCATTGGGGATACAGCTCCTGCTGCAAAAAGTTTTTCTTAATAAAGAACAGCTCGCCGAATGGGGATGGCGCATTCCTTTTGTGATCGGCGCCGTGCTGGCGTTGGTGGCTTTTTACCTACGCCGCAACATGCACGAGTCCGTGAACACGGAAACAAAAAAGACAGAACGCGGCTCGCTGGCCGTTCTTCTCAAAAAACACCCCAAAGCCGTGCTTACCGTTGTGGGCCTCACTTTGGGAGGAACGCTCGCGTTTTATACTTACACCACTTACATGCAAAAATTCCTGGTGAACACCGTAAAGCTGTCAAAAGAACAATCCACGCTGATCACTTTCAGTCTTATGCTGATCTACGCGCTGCTGCAGCCTTTGTTCGGCATGCTGTCGGACAGGGTGGGAAGAAAACCCCTGCTGATGGCCTTCGGCATTCTGGGAACGATCTTTACCGTGCCCATTCTTTCGGCCATCAGTCAGACCACTTCCCCGTGGTCCGCATTTTTCCTGATCCTCGCGGCCCTGCTGATCGTAAGCGGTTATACTTCTATCAACGCGGTCGTGAAGGCGGAATTATTCCCGTCTGAAATAAGAGCCCTCGGCGTAGGTTTGCCGTATGCCTTAACGGTCGCGGTTTTTGGCGGTACGGCGGAATATCTTGCGCTTTGGTTCAAAGATGCGGGGCATGAACAATGGTATTACTGGTACGTCGCCTTTTGCATTTTTATTTCGCTGATCGTATACACCGCTTCCAAAGACAGCCGGAAAGGTTCGTATATGGACAAAGAGCAATTATAAACACATCGCGTATGAAACCCTTTGCCGGTATGCCATACGGCTATCCGCCCGCTTTTTGTTACCCGCTTACGGAATGGTGCATGTACGTGCTGTTCGCGTTATGTTTTTATCACGCCTGGAAAAAGGGGCCGGGTCACATGGCCTACCTGCTGGGCGGGTTGGGCTTCGGGCTGCTGCTGGAATATGTGAACGTGAAGGCTAGCGCCGGCTATGTATACGGGCAGTTTTCCGTCATGTTCGGCAAGGACCCGAACGACATCCCGCTTTGCATCGGCATGGGCTGGGCCGTGATCATGTACACCGCGCGGCTGGTGACGGACGCGCTCAACATGCCCATATGGGCCGCCGCCGCGGTGGACACGCTGCTGGCCATCAACATCGATCTCAGCATGGACGTTGTGGCGTACCGTCTTCACATGTGGCATTGGGATTGGGAAAACCGCTCCGGCGTTGAGTTTTCATTGACCGGCCAATGGTTCGGCATTCCATACGGCAACTTCTACGGCTGGCTGCTGGTCGTATTTTATTATTCCGTTTTTGCGCGCTGGCTGGAAAAAGTAAAATGGGCGGCCTTCAAAGCCTGGCGTATCGTCACGCCTTTATTGTCCATTCTGATCTCGCAGGCGGCGCTGTATATTTCCCTGTTCCCGCTGCGCGACTGGCTGCGCACGTTGGGTGCAAGCAGCGCGCAGCAGCTCGTGGCATTGTTCGGGATCTTTATTTTCCTGGCGGTCGTTGGCTTGACAAAAAAAGGAACGGCCGCGCGCACACGCTTACCCGCAGTAACCTGGCTGGTGCCGGCATGGTTCCACGTGTATTTTCTTTGCTGGTTCTTCGCGGCGGGATTTTATAATGAAAGCGGCTGGATGACCTTTTGGTGCGTTCTCAATTTCATCGCGGGCGTCATTATACATTTCATCATTTACCGTACGCTGCACCGGCGGGAGCTGCGGGCAGCGTAAATCATTTTATGTAATTTTGCCGGGTATGTATCTTACCATCAAAGCCCTTCATATCATTTTTATCGTTACCTGGTTTGCCGGGTTGTTTTACATCGTGCGGCTTTTTGTGTATTACGCTGAAGCGGAAACGATGGAAGAGCCGGCGCGGAAGATACTCCAGGAGCAATACCGCATCATGATGAAGCGGTTGTGGTTCGGCATCACCTGGCCTTCCGCCGTTCTCACGCTGATCTTCGGGCCCTGGATGCTGATCATGCTTGGCAGCGTTCCTTTATGGCTGTGGATAAAGCTGGGGTTCGTGCTGGGGTTGTATGCATACTTCTTTTTCCTGCACGGTATTTATAAAGATCTGATGAAAGGGATCGTAAAACACACGTCCACACAGCTGCGCGTATGGAATGAAGTAGCCACCATTTTTTTAGTGGCGATCGTTTTCCTGGTGGTGCTGAAAAGTTTTCTGAGCATGGTGTGGGCGCTGGTGGGATTGGTGATATTCGTCATCGTGCTGATGCTCGCGATCAGGATCTACAAAAACATCCGCGAGAAAAGATCCCGTTAATCTTTTTTCTTTCCCAGTATAGCCTGCACCGTTAGCCCGGCGGAATATACTTTTACTTTTCCCTGGCCCACGCCTTTCACCGGTATTTTTACGTACGGCTGCAAGCCCCAGCTGATGCGGCTTCTCGTTTGTTTTTCCCAGGTCACGCCGAGGTTGATGACGGAAAAATAATGATGGTTCTGGTTTTTGTATTGACGGGTATATTTCACGTCGTTCGGGTAATAGTATTCATACTTTTCCTTCAGCATAAGATAGGATGAAGCGCCGGCCATCGCGCTCCAGCTGCTGCTTTTGCCTTGCGCGAAAGTGTAGTGTACGTTCAGCGGGATGTCTATCACATCGCAATCCGCCTCGATGGCGTAATAGGTCGGCGGATAGCTGGAAGTATAATCTTTTGGTGAAGCGCCGTAGATTTTTTTCGCATAACCCACGCCCGTGTTGAAATACCACCGGTCGTTCACATGGTAGCGCAGCAGCAGGCCGCCGGTAATGCCGACGGGCAGGCCTTTAAAAGCAGGCGTTACGTTCAGGTCAGGGCCGAGAAAAAGCCCGCCGTCGAACCCGCGTTTTTGTTTTTTCTTTTGGGTGGAAGGAGTGGATTTTTCCTCTTCTTCCGTTTGCGCTGGAATGGCCGCGGGTGGCGGCATTGCGTTATTCACATTTCCCGGTGTTTGCAAATTTGTTCCGGGGTTATTCACATTTCCTGTCGTGGTTGAGGGAATGGATGACCGGTCCGCGGAATTTTGATTTACGTTTTCCGTTGTAGTGGAGGAAATGGATGGCTGACCGGGAGAATTTTGAAGGTTGTTCACATTTCCGGGTAGGGAAGAAGATGCCTGTGAATGTATGGTATGGGAAGAAGAAACAGGCGGGTGGTTATTCACATTTCCCGGTACGGAAAAAGGTGCTTGTGAAGAAGAAACAGGCGGAGGAGTATTTACATTTCCCGCCGGCGTAGCGGATGCGGACTAATGACCGGCAGCATCCGGGGAGTTATTCACATTTGTATTATCCGCTGTT
>CBINIO010000184.1:0-7787 GCA_966250725.1 uncultured Chitinophaga sp. | reverse complement strand
TTTTCAATGCGGGTATCCCAAAAAGTAGCCTTCCGGAATTTTTTCAGGTCAGGAAGAGGCTTGCCGCTTTCTTTTTTCTTTATTTCCCTGATCTCGTAATAGGTCTGGAGGATCATTAAAAATCCTTCTTCCATATTCAGCGCGTGCTCGATCCTTAAAGCGAGGGACGTGTTCATGTCGCGCTTGCCTTTAGTGATAGCGCCTATCGTTTGCGGGTATTCACCAATGGAAATTGCAAAACGGCTCTTAGGAAGACTTCTTTTTCTAAGCTCCCTTTCCAGGAATAATCCCGGATGTATTCCTTTTAATGCATTGATTTCCTGAAGATTCATACTGCAAATATAAACAAATTCATGTAAACAAAATTGTTTATCCTATACCCTGAATATCCTCTTCTCCGCAATCACATACACCGTGGAAGACACCTCCGGCTCCACCGAATACATTCCCGTAAACGCACTGAAAGCCGGCAGTACCGCGCCTTCTCCGCCAAAATAAAAACACGGCAGCCGCAATTTCTGACGGCCGTAACCCACCATCCACACACCGGGATGGATATGCCCGGAAAAAACATACCGGCCGTTTAACGGCTGCGGCCGGTCGTTCAGGTCATGCACGAAATAAATGTCGCCTAATTCAAGAGAGGGCTGTACGATGATCTCCAGCTGCTCATATACTTCCGGCGCCATGATGTCGTGGTTGCCGGTGATCAGCTCGAAACGGATGTGCGGGAACTGCCGTCGCCAGATGCGGAAATACTGCACCTCGTTGTTGGCTTCGCTGTGAAACATATCGCCGACCACGATCACGCGTTCGGGGTTGTATTTGGTGATCAGCCGCTGTAAACGGTACAGGTCGTCCTGCACGATATTGGCGGGCACGGCGATGCCCGCTTTGCGGAAATGCGCGCTTTTCCCCACATGCAGGTCCGCTATCACGAGCGCCCGCTCTTCTTCCCAATATGCCGCCCTTCCGGCGGACAGGCGCCAGTGCTGGCCTCTGAACAGATGTAAAACGTCTTCCAAAAATATATTCGTCTTAAAAATGAAAGTTATTGCCAGAGGGTCATCTTTTTGATGCGGTCCTCCAGTTTTTCGCTGGTCAGCTCTTCCCGCAGGCTGTCTACCTTGATCGGGAAGCAGAACGGCGTAAGCCGCTGCGGGAAGGTGATCACTATTTTGTCGTGGCTGATGCGCGCCAGCGTTTCGCGCAGCCGCGCCTCTTCCATCTGGTAAAAGAACGCTTCATTAAACGATTGCCGCACCAATATATTTTGCGCGTCGTAGTCTTCGAATACTTTGAACAGCAGGCTGGCGGACGATTGCAAATGCCGGTTGGCCTTATGCTGGCCGGGAAAGCCCTGGAACACGAGCCCCGCGATCACGGCTATGTCGCGGAATTTGCGGCGGGCCATTTCGGTGGCGTTCACGCTGTTTTGCAGGTCGATGTTCAGGTTGTCCAGCGAAAACAGTTCCTGCGCATTCGTATCGTCCACCGGTATCGGCTGGTCGGACAGCAGCTCAAAACCGTAATCGTTCATCGCGATGGAAAACGTGATTGGATGCTGCCGGCTGATGCGCCATGCGAGCAGCATCGCCATCACTTCATGCACCAGCCTGCCTTCGAAAGGATATACAAAAAGATGATAACCGTCGTCCGTCTGTATCTGTTCCATCAGCAGCTCGTTTTCCCGCGGGATGTGCGACAGCAGCTGCTGCAGATCAAAAAGCGGCTGCAGCACGGTCACTTCTTCTTCCTTCGCCGTGCCCGCCATCGCTTCGTGGAACTTGCGGCGCAGCATCATGCCCAGGTTGGCGGAAAGCGGCATGCGGCCGCCGTTCCAGCTGGGTACGATACTTTTTTTGGATTTGCTTTTCCGCACCAGCACCGTCATGTCCTTGATCATCACGAACTCGAGGTTCTGGCCGCTGAGCCTGAAGCTGTCGCCGGGGGAAAGGCGGGAGATAAAATATTCTTCGATGAGGCCGATGAAGCCGCCCGTCATGTACCGCACCTTGAGCATGGCGTCGCTTACGATGGTGCCGATGTGCAGGCGGTGGCGCATGGCCTGCTGGCGGCTGACGCAGTGATAGGTGTCGCCCACGAGGTGCAGCTTGCGGAACTCGTCGTAGCTCTGCAGCGCGTCGCCGCCGGTGGTGAGAAAGGCGAGTGCCCATTGCCACTCTTCAGGTGTCATTTCGCGGTAGCAGAAAGTGCCCTGTACTTCGGCGAGTATCTCGTCCGCATCAAACCCGTCGGACACGCCGAGGGTCATCAGGTATTGCAGCAGCACGTCGTAGGCGAGCACCACGGGCATGCGGCTTTCGATGAGGTTCTGTTTCATGGCGTCTTTCAGCGCCGCGGCTTCCACCAGCTCAAGCGAATGCGTAGGCAGGAACCAGATGTTGCTGACGGCATCGGGACGGTGGCCGCTGCGGCCCGCGCGCTGCAGGAAGCGCGCCACGCCTTTCGGGCTGCCTACCTGTATCACCGTGTCCACCGGTCTGAAATCCACGCCCAGGTCGAGGCTGGACGTACACACCACGAGCTTCAGCGTACCGGTATGCAGGGCTTCTTCCACCCAGATGCGCAATTCCGCATCGATGGAGCCGTGATGCAGGGCAATGGCGCCCGCCAGCTCGGGACATTCCTTCAATATCTGGTGGTACCATATTTCCGACTGCCCGCGGGTGTTGGTGAACAGCAGGGTGGTGTTGCTCTGCTGGATAACGGGCAGCACTTTGTGCAGGAGCTTCAGCCCCATATGACCGGCCCAGGGATATTTTTCGATCTCGTCCGGCAAAATGCAATGCACCTCGATGGCTTTTTTTACTTCCGCCTTTATGATCACGTGGCCGGGGGAAGGCCTGCCCATGAGCACTTCCATCGCTTCGTCGAGGTTACCGATGGTGGCGGAAATACCCCAGACCTGCAGGCCCGGCCGTAGCCCGCGCAGGCGGCTGAGACCCAGCTCCACCATCACGCCGCGTTTGCTGCCGAGCAGCTCGTGCCACTCGTCCACCACAACGGTGTGCAGCGTGGCGAAACGTTTGGCGTAATCTTTCTGCGCCATCAGGATGTGGATGGATTCAGGGGTGATGATGAGCACTTCGGGCATCTGTTTTTTCTGCTGCTCGCGCACGCTGGTGGCGGTGTCGCCGCTGCGGATGCCTACTTTCCAGGGCACTTTCAGCTCGCGCAGCGCTTCTTCCATGGCGCGGCCGATGTCCTTCGCCAGCGCGCGCAGTGGCGTTACCCACAAGAGCTGCAGGCCGTTGACGGTTTTGCTGCGGTAATCCGGGTTTTCGTTGATCCAGCGGATCACCGTGCCGAGAAATAAGGAAAAGGTCTTGCCAAAGCCCGTAGGCGCATTTACGAGGCCCGAACGGCCATGGAGATAATGTTCCCATGCTTCTTCCTGGAAAACGAACGGCTTCAGATCTTTCGCCGCCAGCCACTGTTCTATCGCCTGCCAGCCGGGTGTGTTTTTCATCTTTGCATGAAATTAGGAAAAAATCGGGCAAGGACTACCTTTGCTGTATGCGTGATTTTTTTCGTTTGCACGAAAACGGTACCACCGTCAAAAAGGAACTGCTGGCGGGGCTTACCACGTTTTCCACCATGGCCTACATCCTGGCCGTAAATCCCATGATCCTGTCCAGAACCGGCATGGATTTTAACGCGCTCATCACGGCCACCGCCCTGGCTGCCGCCATCGGCACGCTGGTGATGGGACTGTACGCCCGCCTGCCTATCGGGCTCGCGCCGGGCATGGGGCTGAACGCTTTTTTCGCTTACACCATCGTGCTGGGCATGGGCTACAGCTGGCAGTTCGCGCTCACCGCCGTTTTCCTGGAAGGGATCATTTTTATTTTTCTCTCTTTGTTCCGCATCCGCGAAGCGATCATCAACAGCATTCCTGAAAATCTGAAACACGCCATCTCGGTGGGTATCGGGCTGCTGATCGCGCTGATCGGCATGGCGAACGCGGGCATTATCGAAACGGGTATGCGGCACGTGGGCGAGGGGCGGCTGGACGGGGTGATCCTGAAGATCGGGAACATCACCAGCGCCGGGCCGCTGATCGCGCTGATCGGATTGATCGTGAGCGCGGTGCTGATGTACCGGAAAGTGAACGCCGCGTTATTGCTCGGCATCCTGATCGCTACCGTGGCGGGCATCCCGCTGGGGATCACGCATTGGCCGGAAGGCGGTTCGCCGGTAAGCCTTCCGCCTGATCTGTCGCCGATCGCTTTCCAGCTGGAATTTGATAAAGTGTTGTCGCTGGATATGGTCGTGATCCTTTTTACGCTGCTGATGGTGAACCTTTTTGATACGGTGGGCACATTGATAGGGCTGTGCAACAAGGCCGGGCTGCTGGACGCGCAGGGCCGCATCCCGCGGGCGAAGCAGGCTTTGTTCGCCGATGCGGCGGGCACTACGGCGGGCGCCCTGCTCGGCACGAGCGTGGTGACGGCTTATGTGGAAAGCGCGAGCGGTATTGCTTCCGGCGGGAGAACGGGGCTTACGGCGGTAACGGTGGCGGGGATGTTCTTGCTGGCGCTGTTCTTCGCGCCGCTGTTCGCCATGATACCGGCCGCGGCTACCGCGCCGGCGCTGATCATCGTCGGTATGCTGATGATGGGCGCGGTGGTGAAAATAAATTTCGAAGATGTAACGGAGGCGATACCGGCGTTCCTTGCCATCGTGATGATGCCGTATACCTACAGCATCGCGGAAGGCATCGTGTTCGGCATGCTGAGTTATGTGCTGCTGAAAGTGTTCACCGGCCGGCAGAAGGAGATCAGCCCGGTGATGTATGTGCTGGCGGTGTTGTTTGTGATGAGTTTTTTATTGCAGTAGATCGAAATTTACATTGCTTTTAGTGATCGGCAGCAGATCACGCAAACAGCAACCTCACCCCCACCAGCAGCAAAGCCCCGGCCAGCGCGAGTATAATGCCTTTGGGCTTCACCTTGCTGGAAAGCCCCGCGCCGATCTGCGCCCCAAGTATCACGCCGCCGCCGATGGCGAGCGCCGTTTGCCATCCTTCCCAGAAGCTGCCCTGCACCATATGCACGATAGTACCCGCCAGCGACATGATCGCCAGTATAAAATGCGAAGTAGCGGTAGCCACATGAATCGGGAAATTGAGCAAACTGATCAATGCCGGCACGTGAATGATGCCGCCGCCGATGCCAAGCAGGCTGCTGACAAAACCCACCAGGAAGCTGATGCCGATGCCGTACCAGATATTGAATTTGTAATGATGCTCTTCCCCGCTTTTTTCAGTAAGCTCCCTTTCCACGCATTTGCCTTTGTTGTTCCTGCCGGCATAACCGCCCTGCTTGGGTTTCAGGATGAGGAACACGGCGATCACGATCAGCAGCGCGCCGAGAATGATGTTGAACGTATGTCTTGATATCCACGAAGTGGCCATGGCGCCAAATACGGAACCCGGCAGCGTGGCTAATGCGAACACCCAGGCCGATTTATAGTCGATGCGTTTTTTACGGGCGTAGGCGATGGAACCGGAAGTGGCGTTGAGACACACCACCGCCAGCGAAATGCTGGTGAGCACGTCGGGCGGCATATCAGGATAGATCAGCAGCAGCAGCGGCATGAGAATAAATCCCCCGCCCGCGCCGATCAGCGTCCCGAAGGTGCCGATAAAAAATCCAAGTCCGACTAACAACAATAAAGCATGCAGTTCCATGTTTCCTTTGCAATAATTTTTCGCGTGTAATAGTATGCATCCCGTATGCGGCAAGCAGGAAGCCTTCATCATAGCAATGGCTGGTACGATTGCGTTTTTTTAATGTTGGTTGCGTATGATCGGTTCTTTCCTCCTTGTGTTTTTTATGGCACAAAGGATGTTTTGGTGACCGGTTTTATATGGCCGGTATGGTAAAGGTAGGGGAGTTTCCCGACACTAATTCTGTAGACTAACAGGGTAATAGAAAGCAGGCTGGCAAAGGATTTTATGGCACTTATTCTGTAGACTAATGGGGTAATGAAAGTGTCTTCAAAAACTTGTCCGCTGACATGGCGACGGGAGCATGCGGCCAGGCAAGCGGGCTTTTCCCGAAGCATCGCCCGGATGGCAGGGATTGAAAACATAATCCGCTCATATCTGCCGCTCCAGCAACTCCTTCAGATCATCCAGCGTATTGATCTCATCCACCGGCTTATCCCGCCGCCAGCGGTGGATGCGTGGGAAACGCAGCGCAATGCCAGATTTGTGCCTGCTGGAAGCGGCGATGCCTTCAAACGCGATCTCGAACACCAGCTCGGGCTTCACCGTGCGCACCGGGCCGAATTTCTCCACCGCATTCCGTTTCACCCAATGGTCCACTTCGGCGATCTCTTTGTCGGTAAGACCGGAATACGCTTTGGCGAAAGGCACCAGCTGGTCGCCGTTGCGCACGGCGAACGTGTAGTCGGTATAAAGGTTGGAGCGCCGGCCATGGCCTTTTTGCGCGTATATCATCACGGCGTCCACCGTGAAAGGATCTATTTTCCATTTCCACCAGTCGCCGCGGCGGCGGCCTACCTGGTAGGCGGAACTGCGTTTCTTCAGCATCAGCCCCTCGCTGCCGTTATCGCGGGAACGTTCGCGGATGGCGGCAAGTTCTTCCCAGCTGCTATAAGCGATAGGCGGGGAAATTTGCAGCGCCGGCTGTGATACGTCCTTAACCAGCTGTTCCAGCAATTCGCGGCGTTCGCTGAGCGGCCGCGTGCGCTGGTCTTCCCCGTTCCATTCGAGCAGGTCGTAGCTGAGAAAGGCCACCGGCGCTTCCTGCAATTGTTTTTTTGTGAGGTTCTTGCGGCCGATGCGCGTTTGCAGCGACTGAAAAGGCAACGGCCGCCGCTGCTGGTGATCGTACGCCAGTATCTCGCCGTCGATGGCGGTGCCGTCGGGCAGGAACGGCAGCAGGGCCGTGAGCTCGGGGAATTTGTCGGTGATCAGCTCTTCGCCTCTCGACCAGATGAACAGCTGCCCGTTGCGGCGGATGATCTGCCCGCGGATGCCGTCCCATTTCCACTCAGCCTGCCATTCCTGCGGCGCGCCGAGCTCTTCGGGCTTTACTTCCAGCGCGTAAGCAAGAAAGAAAGGGTAGGGTTTCGAATCGTCGGGATTATTGGCGGCGTCGCTGAGCAATTGCGGCAGCGTGATCTGCTGCGGGTCCCAGTTGCCGCTGATCATATGCGACACCACGGCCGGTTCCAGCTGATAGGTGCGCGACAGGGCGTTCACGATCGTGCTTTGCGATACGCCGATGCGGAAACCGCCGGTGATGAGCTTGTTAAATACAAATCGTTCGTTGGGCTGCATCTGGTCCCAGGCGCTGCGGATAAACGCCGCTTTCTCGGGTTCGGCGGCCTTTTCCAGCCGGAGCAAAGCGTCCAGCCAGTAATGCAGCGGCTGCGGCGCGGCCTTTGTTTCGGGCGGAGGCAGCAGCAGCGCGATGGTTTCGGCGAGGTCGCCCACGGTATGGTAACATTCTGAAAAAAGCCATTCGGGCAGGCCGGTGGCGGCCATGCACCATTGCCGCAGCTGGGTGGAATTGACCACGCGTTTGGGCCTGCGGCCGGAAAACAGCGCCAGCACCCAGGGTTTGTCCCGCTCGTCCGCGGAAGCGAAATAGCTGCTCAGCGCCTCCAGTTTTTCGTTGGTTTTGGTGCTGCCTGCCAGGGTGGATATGAGCTGTGAAAAATGATGCATGTTATGGCGTTGTTATTTCTTCTTCCGTGCCGTAGGCGGTCCTGATCTCTTCGGCCGGTAT
>CBINIO010000183.1:0-7796 GCA_966250725.1 uncultured Chitinophaga sp. | reverse complement strand
AAGGACGGCACGCTCGAAGCCGCGCGCGCAGCCTACCGCCATCCAGGCCACGCCGGCGCGCGTCATTTGCAGCACGCGGGCGGTGTCTTTGAAGGAATTGGCGTTTTGCAGCCGGTCCTTTTCCTCCACCACGCAATCTTTCATGGTGATCCGGCCGTTCTGCACGATGCGCAGCGCCATTTTCCCTTTGATCTTCTCCACGCTGAAACCCGGCGCGCCTTTACGGACGAGGAACCCTTTCACCTGCCCGTCGTCCAAGTCGCGGGCCCATATGATGGTAACGTCGGCGAACGGCGCGTTGCCGATCCATTTTTTCTGACCGTTCAATACCCAGCCGTCATTTGTTCGTTTTGCCGTTACCGTTAGTCCGCCCGCGGCGCCGGAACCGACCTCCGGCTCCGTAAGCCCGAATGCGCCGATGGCCTGCAATTGCTGCATTTTCGGCAGCCATTCTTCCTTCTGTTCGTCCGATCCGCACAGGTAGATGGAGCCCATCGCCAAACCGCTTTGCACGCCGAAGAAGGTAGCAATGGAAGCGTCTACCCGCGCCATTTCCATGGCAATGATGCCTTCCATGAGAAACGACTTCCCGGGACAGCCGTAGCCTTTGTAGGTGACGCCGCAGAGGTTCAGCTCCGCGAATTTTGGAATTACTTCGTAAGGGAATTCATCGTGCAGCCAGTAATTGTTCACCAGCGGCCTGATCTCCTTTTCCATGAACTCGCGTACCTTGAGCTGCACCGCCCTGTCTTCCTCGCTCAGCCGCAGGTGCAGCTCGTAAAAGTCGCCGTTGATCTCCGGCAGCTCTTTTTTCTTTTGCCCGCCGTCCATCATTTTCATGAGGCCTTTCAGCTGGGTGTCGTCCAGCTTTGAAAAACCGTCCATGACCTTTTGCAGGTCCACTTTGCGGCTCAGCTTGTCCAGCTTTTCGAAGTCGATGGATTTGAACAGCTTGTAAGCCTGTTTGATCTTCTCAAAAGTTCCGGCCATATCTTTTCGTTTTTTAATTCAGGAATCATACAGATGCGCGGGGCAGCATGCCCGCCTCGGGTTGCGCGGTATCGCCCGCCTGCGTGGTCAGTACGATGCTGCCTTCCAGCAGCCTCGATACGGGACAGGCTCTCGCAATGCCCATCAGCTTCTCCAGTTGCTCTTCGCTGACGGGGCTGTGGAAATACAGGTCTTTGTCCACCTGCGTCACCAGCTTGCCATCGCGGGTCGCCTGGCTGAGATTGGCGTTGATGGCGATCTGCGGAATGTTCCAGCCCTTGCGGTCGATATACATGCGGAGCGTCGCCAGCGTGCAGGACACAAGGGAGGAAAGGAAGAGCGAGAACGGGTCGGGCCCGGTATCCTGCCCTCCGGCGGAAGGCGGCTCGTCCGCGATAAAAGTGCCGTTGCGCCATTCAATGCGGCAGCTGTATTTTGTTTCGCCGATCGTTCCCCGCACAGGGTTTTCCATTTTATACTGCATGCTGCAATTTACGCTTATTGCAGTTTCAGGGGAAAAGTGATTTGTCGATGCGGGGAATGATGCGCAGCGCGTTTTTGTAATACACCTTGCGCAGGATGTCGTCCGGCAGGTTCATGCCGTACATGCGCCAGAAAGCGTGGTATTTTTTGTGGTAGGGGAAATATTCGTCCGCGGTTTCGAGCACGCGGAAATAAGTGGCGTATTCGGCGGGCTGCCAGGAGTCCTTGCCAAAAAGTATCCTGTCCTGGTACTTTTCAAAGAACTGCCGCGCCATCCTGGGCTGCCGCCCCAGCTCGGCGATCACCGCGCCGAATTCCACGACTACGTTGGGCATGTCGTCCAGCAGCTTGCCGAGGTGACCGAGATCGTTGGCGTACCAGCCGAAATGCGCGTCGATAAAGGTAGTGCGGGGATGTTTTTTGAACATGCGGTGCTGCTCGGCGATCAGCGTTTCCCAGGGCGCGGGATTATCCGGCCCGCGCTTGCGGCCGGGATGGGTTTCCAGCTCCAGCCAGCGTTCGTTGTGGTCGTCCATCGGGTCCCAGAAAGGTTTGGGGTCCGCGGTATGGATCAGCACGGGCATCTTCAGCTCACCGCATTTGTCCCAGATGGCGTCCAGCCGGGGATCGTCGACCGGTACGCGGTTTCCGGTATTGTCCTTTACGCTGAGACCGAGGTTCTTGAATATCTTCAAACCGCCCGCCCCAGCGTCATAGTCGGCCTGCAGCTGTTTCACGGCCTTTTCCGTCCAGCCGGCCTCGCCGATGCCGCTGAAATTGATATTGGCGAATACGATAAAACGTTTGGGAGCGCGGGCTTTCACGTTATCCGTCATTCTTTTGAGTACCGGGCCGTTGCCGCCGCTGAGGTTCACCATCACTTTCATGTTCAGCGCGTCCATGTCGCGGGTGAGGTTGCCGAGGTCGCCGGAGCCGAGGCCGCGGTGGTGACTGTGCACGTCGATAAAAGGGAACCTGGCTTTCGTGAGGCGATGCTCCGGCACCACGAGCGTGGACACGGGATCATACGTTTCGAAATCCATTTTATGCTGCGCCTGCAGCAAACCGGCGGCGAGCACCAAGGGGCAAAAGAGGGCGTTGAATTTTGACATACGATCGGTTATAAGATAGTATGCTAAAACTAGGCAATTCTGCGGCTTATGCAAGCCTCAAATGATAAACGGCGGCGCGCTCACTTCGCGGGCACAGGGTCGCCGGCAAGCGGGTGTTTGGGGTCGAACACGGCCACGGCTACCCGCGAATCGGCGCAGCCATAGTACAGGTACCATTTTTTGCGGTGGTACACCAGCCCTTCGATAAACACCGTGCCGTCGCGGTACTGCCCGCTTTTTTCAAAGGCCTCCATGGGCCGCAGGAACGGCACGTCCAGCCGGGCGATAGGTTTGGTGGGATCGTTCCGGTCGAACAGCACCTGGCCCGCGCAGTAGGCGTTGGCGTTGAAGCGGCTGTCGCCGGCCGTTCCGGAGCTGTTCTTGCCGTTGTACAGCAGCAGGATGCCCTTATCCGTGATCACCGCGGGCGGGCCGCATTCGGTGAGGTCGCTGTCAAAATAACCTTTCCGCGGAACGATGAACGGTTTGAGGCCGCCGGTATCGTCCAGCACGGGCTGCCAGTCCAGCAGGTTTTCGGAGGTGGCGCCATACACGGCGTGCTCGCCCCAGTACATAAAATATTTCCCGTTCACTTTGGTGATCACCTGTTTGCCCTGCCGCACCTGCGTAACGATGGAAGCGGATTTGCTCCAGTGCTCGAGGAATTTCCCCCCGTAGGCGTCCTCAAAAGCGGGGCCGTGCTTCTCCCAGTGGACCAGGTCGCGCGAGGTAGCCACGCCCAGCCGCGCCACTTTCCGGTTCCATTGCGTGTAAAGCATTACGTACAAACCGTCCGCGGTAACGGCCACGCGCGGGTCCTCGCAGCCGCCGGGAAATTCGTACATCCGCTGGCTGTCGTTATCAGGGTAGAGCACCGGTGCAGGCCGTCTTGTAAAATCCGTTCCGTTGCGGCTGACGGCATAACCGATGCGGGAAGTGCGCCGGCCGATGCCCTGCCCGCTTTTGTCTTCGGCGCGATACAATACCACGATATTTTTTTTGAGAACGGCCGCTGCGGGGTTGAACGTGTCGTTGGATTCCCAGGCAACCGAATCCTTTTGCATGGGGCACCAGAAATAAGTGTTGCTGACGGGCGAGATAACGGGATTTTTTCCGCGTACGCGTACAAAGCCGCCCAGCGCCCAATCGGGCAGGGTGTTCTGGGCCGCGCCGCCGACCGCCAGCAGCACCAGCAGGGTTACCAAAGTGAGACGTGGGATATTCATTTTTTAAAATAAATTTTCAGTAAAAATACATCAAAGGTTAAAAAACAGGTAAAGCAGCTGTAAATAAAGGCTTTACAGCCATTTTACGGTTTTTTAGCAATGAGGCGCCTTGAAAAAAATCACGAACTTTGTCCCCGTTCCTCAATCTCAATCGTCATTAGGGCGAACCATAAAATTTTAAACCGATGAAAGAATTCGCATTAATTTTCAGATTAAAGGACATTTCCGATTTCAAACCTTCGCCTGAACAAATGCAGGAACGTATGAACTGGTTGGCAGGCATCGCCTCGCAAAACAAACTAGCGGACAAAGGCAACACGCTTTTACCCCATGCGGGAAGCGCAAAAACCGTGAAACCCAACAACGTGGTAACGGACGGAGCATACACCGAAATCAAAGAATTTATCAGCGGTTACATCGTCGTAAAAGCCGATACGATCGATGAAGCGGTGAAAATGGCAAAAGCCAATCCCATCTTTGACCAGGCAGGCGGAAGTATCGAAGTAAGAGAAGTTTTAAAACGTGATTAGCAACAAAAAATACAACGAACTTTTACCGCACTTATTCCGGTCAGAATACGCTAAAATGACGGCTGTTCTATGCCGTCATTTTGGTTTAAAACATATTGAAATAGCCGAGGACATTGCCAGCGACACGTTTTTAAAAGCGTCCGAACATTGGGCGATCAACGGGGTTCCTGAAAATCCGGCAGCCTGGCTTTACGCAGTCGCAAAAAATAAAACCAAAGATTATTTCAAAAAATTATCCGTTTTTGAAACGAAAATCAAAAACGAACAACCCATACATATTCAGAACGAACACGATTTTGAGTTTGACAACCAGATAATTTCCGACAGTCAGTTAGCAATGATCTTTGCGGTTTGCAGTCCGGCAAACCCGGCCGAAGCGCAAATTTGTTTAGCGCTTCAAATTCTTTGCGGTTTTAGCGTAGAAGAAATCGCAAATGCGTTTCTGGCAAAACCAGAAACGATAAAAAAACGTCTGAACAGGGCAAGAACGCATCTTCGGAACGATAATTTTCAGATCAAAAATTTAAATACAGCAGAAATAAAATCGAGGTTGGATACGGTTTTAAAGACTTTGTACCTGCTTTTTAACGAAGGCTATTTTTCCAAAACGAACAATCAGCTCGTCAGGAAAGATCTTTGTTTGGAAGCCATAAGGCTAAACGTAATTTTGACGGAAAATCCACTGACAAACCAACCCCGGGTCAACGCTTTGTTAGCATTAATGTGTTTTCAAAGCTCACGGCTTGAAGCAAGAACAAACGACAAAGGCGAAGCCGTTCTGTTTGACGAACAGGATAAAAGCTTGTGGGATAAACCGCTTATCGAAAGAGGAAACTATTACCTGGTAAATGCCACAAACGGCGGCGAGATATCAAAATATCATCTGGAAGCGGGCATTGCCTATTGGCATACGGCGCCGGCAGCCGGAAATAAATGGGAGCACATTTTACGGCTTTACAATCAGCTTATTTTGATTGAATACTCGCCCATCACGGCATTGAACAGGACATTTGCCTTTGCCAAAGTTTATGGCAATAAAAAAGCTATTCCGGAAGCGGAAAAATTAAACCTGGTCGATAACAACTATTACCACGAATTATTAGGTTATCTGTATTCCGATATCAATGTTGCAAAAACCATTCAACATTATGAACAAGCCATTCAACTCACCAAATCCGACATCGAAAAGAAAACTTTGAGAAAGGAAATAGAACGGCTTAAAAAACGCCGGGAAGGTCTTTCCTAAATTACCGCTTCAATGCGATCATTTTGTACTGCCCTTTTATCTTCCCGAAAAAAAGCGTGGTGTCTTCCACTTTCACCTGGTAGATGTCGGTTCCGTCGTCCGATAATTGCCGCAGGCGCTGATGGTATTCACCGGGCATATTCTCCTCAACTTTGGCAATATTTTCATCATTCACCATTTGCAGCTTTCGCTGCATGCTTTGGCTGAAGAGCTTCGGAAAATCTTTCCGGGAATACGATTTGGTCATGGTGTCTACGGGCAGCGGGAAATTGACCATGTCGCGCAAAGCGTCGTCGTGCGCACCGTCGGACAATTCGCGCAGCGAGGCGAAATAGATATGAAAATCCTGGTCGTCCGTGCTTACGGCGGGCGGGTTGGCGCCGGTGGTCTGCAATGCGGAATCTTCCGAAGGGGCTACCGCCGCGGTATCCTGGTGATCGCGCTGCTGGCGGCCGGCGCAGGCCGTTAACAGGCAGGCGCCGGTGAAGTATAAGATAAGCTGTTTCATGCGTTCAACAACACAATTACCGTACCACCAGCGTCTTCGCGCCGCCGGTCATGTAAACGGCCGTACGGCCGTTATGATCCTTGTACAGCAATATCGCTTGCAGTTCCGGCCTGCGTTGCAACAGCCGTTTGCTTTCTTCAAAACCCAGCACGAAACAGGGCGTATCAAACCCGTCCGCCGTCACCGCTTCTTTCGCGATGATCGTTACGCTCAGCAGCGAATCGGGCAGCGCATACCCTTTTTTGGGGTGAACGATATGACCGAACGTGCGGCCGTTGGAGGAATAATGATCCTGATAATTTCCGGCCGTGCTTACCGCGGCGTCGTGAAGGCGGATGCTGAACAGATCCTTCCCCGGCCGCTGCGGGTCTTCGATGCCGACCTCCCATGTTCCGCGGCATCTTGCTTCGCCGCCCACTTCCACCATATAACGCCGTATGCCGCGCGTTTCGAGGAATTGCGCCAGCACGTCCACCGTATAGCCTTGCGCGATACCGTCGAGATCGAGGCGCACGCCGGGTTTCATGGCATGCACCGTTCCCTTGTCGAAACGGATGTATTGAAAACCGACGTATTGCAGCAGGGAATCGGCTTTTACCGTCCAGTCGCCGCCTGTGCGTTTGCCCTCGCGGTAGGCTTCCACCAGCGGCAGTACGGTGGGGTCGAAAGCGCCGCCGGTGACTTCGTACACCTGCCGCGCGCGCTGCAGCACCTTAAAAAAATGACCGGACTGAAATTCCCAGTCCTCCAGCCTGTTAAAAGCGGAGATCTCGGATTCAGCCCGGTAGGTGGACAATGCCCTGTCCAGTTCAAGGAATATGGAATCGGCCTGCGGCCTGAAGTTCCGCCGTCCGCCGTCTTCATACCGGATATGCCACGAAGTGCCCTGCGCAAAGCCTTCCAGCTTCACCAGCGGGCCGCTTTGCAGCAATATCCATATAGCGGCCAGGAACGTCATTTGCCGGCAGGCGGGTTTTGCAGCGTTTGCTGCGGCGCATCGCCCTTGATGATGCCCAGCAGCTCGGCGAGGTAATCCTTATACACGCCGCGCGGTGTGGTGTTATGTTTTTTCGCCACGGCCGCCGCGAAACCGACCACCTCTCCCATCATGCCGCAGGTGCGCATTACACGCGTGCTGCCAAAGGCTACGTGCGTGGTGCTGATGTTCCTGCCGGCCATGAACAGGTTGGGGATGTTGCGGCTGTACAGGCAGCGGTACGGGATGGTGTAAGGCGCTACCCTGATGTGTTTGGTGCCCGCGAAAAATTCCTGGCCTTCGAAATATTTGCTGTTCTTTTTATCGGGGAAATGCAGGTCGATCGTCCAGGTGGCGGTAACGGTGCCGTCCGGGTAAAATTTGCCTTCCTGGATGTCCATCTGTGTGAGGATATGATCGCCCATCAGCCTGCGCGACTCGCGTTTGCCGCCGATGTAAGCCACCCATGCCAGCTCGCGTTTGGCGTATTTTTCGGGTTTGTTTTTCTTGAGGTACGACCAGTTGCCGTAGATGGCGCGAAGGTTGTGGTCGCGGATCTTTTCGGCCTCGGTAATGGTGTTGAAGTTGCCAAAACCGGTTTCCCACTGCCAGTCGGACTTTGCCTCGTCGATGTGATATTCGTCGGAGAACTGCATGGCCCAGGGCGTTTCGGGGAAGGCGGACACGGTGTCTTTTTCCAGGGAGGCCCAGAGATTGGAAGTGCC
>CBINIO010000182.1:0-7870 GCA_966250725.1 uncultured Chitinophaga sp. | reverse complement strand
GCCGACGTTCGGCTCGATGGTACAAAAGCGGTAGTTGCTCGCTTCCGCTTTCGCGCTGTTGGAAACCGCGTTAAACAAAGTGGACTTTCCTACGTTGGGCAATCCTACAATTCCTGCTTGCAAAGCCATTTTCTCAAAAATTTGCGCAAAGATAATGAAAGTATGGTGAAAACCAGAATGACGGATGATGAATGTTTAGAATGAATTACAGGTAAGAATTTTTCTTTATTGATGATCCGAATTGCGTATTTTGTCCCATCATTCTAATCAACACGCATTTATGGCTCTAAACTATGTCTGGATCGGGTTCTTTGCGATCTCCTTCGTGGTGGCGCTGGTACAACTGTTATTTTTCGGGAATACGGAGATATTCGGAACAATGGTGACCAGCCTGTTCGAAAGCGGCAAAAGCAGCGCGGAGCTGGCGATCGGTCTTACCGGCACCATGACCTTCTGGCTGGGCATCATGAAGGTGGGCGAAAGGGCGGGCATGATCGAATCGTTCGCGCGGTTTGTAAACCCTTTGTTTTCCAAACTGTTTCCCGGCATCCCGAAAAAAGACCCTGCCATGGGCAGCATCGTGCTGAACTTTTCCGCCAACGCCCTCGGGCTCGACAATGCGGCCACGCCCATGGGGCTCAAGGCCATGAAAGAGCTGCAGGACCTGAACCCCGAGAAAGACACCGCCACCAATGCGCAGATCATGTTCCTGGTGCTCAACACCGCGGGCATCACCCTCATTCCCACCTCCGTTATGGCGCTGCGCCTGGCGGCCGGTTCCGCCAACCCGGCGGACATTTTCATCCCCACCATGATCGGCACTTTCATATCCTTTATTTCCGGGATGATCGCCGTGGCGCTGTACCAGCGCATCAACCTGTTCCGCCTGCCGGTGCTCGTTTTCGTGGGCGGGTTCCTCCTCATCCTGTACGGCTTTTACAGCTGGATGAAAAATATGGCGCCGCAGGAAATCGCTACCAACACCGCCATGGTGGGCGGTTTGCTCATATTCACCGTGATCGTTTCCTTCCTGCTGCTGGGCATGAAAAAGAAGATCAACGTATACGAGGCGTTCATCGACGGCGCCAAGGAAGGTTTTACCACCGTCGTGATGATCATCCCCTATCTCGTGGCGATTATCGTGGGCATTTCCGTGTTCCGCGCCACCGGCTGCATGGACTTCATCAACAACGGCATCGGCGCTTTCTTCGCCTGGCTGGGCTTTAACACCGATTTTGTGCCGGCGCTTCCCGTGGGCATCATGAAGATCTTCAGCGGCGGCGGCGCCAGGGCCATCATGGCCGAGCTGATGCTGCCGGAAAACTACGGGCCGGATTCATTCGTAGGCCGCCTCGCCTGCATCCTGCAGGGTTCCACCGAAACCACCTTTTATATCCTGGCCGTTTATTTCGGCTCCGTGAATATCAAAAAAACACGTTATGCATTAACCTGCGGCCTGATCGCGGACGTCGTCGGAATCGTCGCCGCGATCATCATCGGGTATATTTTCTTTCATTAACCTTTAAAACTGATGACTACTCAAAAAAAAGCACTGCATGAAGACTGGATCTCCGTGATCCTCGCGTTTGCCGCCATTTTTCTCGTTTGCCTGGGCCTGCGCCCCGCTATGCCCAAATTCAACTGGAACAGCTGGGATTCGCTCGTGTCGCGGCTTACCGACGTTTCCAACCTTGCGAATATGGGCAGCCTGTACCTGTGGGTGCTGGGCGGTTTGGTGATCGCGTTCGTGCTGGGCGGAAAAAAAGTAACCTTTCAATTGGCTACCGGGCTGCTGGCCGTGATGGCCATCTCCATGTTCGCGCAGGTGTTTACGGGCAATGCGACCGTGAAGGACCTGGGCATAGAGATCGTATTGTTCAGCCTGCTGCTCGGCCTTTTTATCAGCAACGTGCTGGGCGTGCCGAAGTGGATGCTGCCCGTGCTCCAAACCGAACTTTTTATCAAGATCGGTCTTGTGCTGCTGGGCTCGCGCATTATTTTCCAGGAAATGCTGACAGGCGGCGGGCTGGGCGTGCTGCAATCCGTGGTGGTGGTATTTACCGTGTGGTATACCACGTTCTGGCTGTGTAAAAAATTCAAGCTGGACGACGAGTTCAGGATGATGATCTCCAGCGCCGTGTCCATCTGCGGCGTATCGGCGGCCATCGCCACATCGGGGGCCATCGAGGGGGACAATAAAAAACTTTCGCATGTAATATCGCTGGTGCTCATCGTGGCCATTCCCATGATGATCTTTATGCCTTACATCGCGCGGTGGATGAACAGGCCGCCCGAAGTGGCCGGGGCCTGGCTGGGCGGCACCATCGATACTTCCGGCGCCGTAGTGGCCGCGGGCACCATGCTCGGCGAAGAGGCGCTGAAATACGCGACGCTGGTGAAATTCTCGCAGAACGTGCTGCTGGGTCTCGCCGCGTTTTTCATCTCCATCTGGTGGACGTATTCCAAAAAAGAGACCAACCAGCCGAAACCCGGCCTGCGCACCATTTGGGACCGCTTCCCGAAATTCGTGCTCGGGTTCATCCTCGTTTCGCTGCTGTTCTCTTTCGTACTGCCGCCGACGTTAGTGAAGGAAATAAAAGGCAGCATCAAAGACCTGCAAACCTGCTTCTTCGCGGTGGCTTTTGCCTGTATTGGTCTTGAAACAAAGTTCATCGATATTTTCAAAATGGAGAACGGCCGGCCGGCGATGGCTTTTATATTGGCGCAGGCATTCAATATCCTCGTGACGCTTGGGGTGGCTTACCTGGTGTTCGGAGGTTTGTTTGGATGAGCTGTTTTATTGTAATGAAGAACGGGCTGTATCATGTGATCGATACAGCCCGTTTTTGTTTTAAGTCAGATGCGTCACCCGTCATACTTCCCCGTCTTATCCTCGATCGTCACCGGCCCGAGGGAATTGTTCTGGATCTTGATATACACGAGCAGCTGCCCCGCTCCTGCCTTGAAACATACTTCCTGCGTACGTTTCACGATGTCCATCAGCTGGTCGTACGGGCCTTCCATCACGGTTTCGAAAGGACAAACGCGGTATTTCACGCCGGATCGCTGAATGACGGCGATGGCTTCGTCCACCACGGCGTATACCTGCTCTGAAGGCACCTGCGGCAGTATTTGCAGCGCAAGGTTGATGTTGTGTTGATGCATGGTCTATTTTTTCTTCGTCTTTACTTCGTAGAGATCTTTGCGAAGGTCCTTAAGGTTCTGCACACTTCCAAACGCGTGCAGTTCTTTCAGCAGCACGAGGTCCACGTCGGCGATCACGATCATTTCCGTATTGGGCGTGGCGTCCGCCTTGATGCCGGTAACGGGGAACGCAAAATCCGATGGCGTGAGCACGGCGCTTTGCGCGTATTGCAGGTCCATGTTGGTCACGCGGGGCAGGTTGCCCACGCAGCCGGCGATGGCTACGTAACATTCGTTTTCCACCGCCCTCGCCTGCGCGCAGAAACGCACGCGGTTGTACCCGTTCTGCGTGTCCGTCAGGAAGGGTACGAATATGATCTGCGCGCCTTTTTCCGCCATGATGCGGCCCAGCTCGGGGAACTCGATATCGTAGCATATCTGGATGCCCACCTTGCCGCAATCCGTATCGAACACGGGAATTTCGTTGCCTCCTTTCATGCCCCAGGCGTACACTTCGCTGGGCGTGGGATGGATCTTCATGTACGATTCCCAGGTGCCGTCGCGGCGGCAGAGATAGGAAATGTTATACAGGTGATCGTCTACCAGGATGGGCATGCTGCCCGTGATGATGTTCACATTATAACTCACGGCGTACCGCAAAAATTCGCCGCGCAGCTGCTCGGTGTATTTGGCAAGACCGCGGATGGCGGCGCCGGGCTGCAGCTCGTTGAACTCCATCATGATCGGCGCGTTGAAAAATTCGGGGAACACCACGAAGTCCGCCTCGTAATCGCTTACCGCGTCCACAAAAAACTCCACCTGCTGCAGCAGCCCTTCCATGCCTTTGTAAGTACGCATCTGCCACTGCACCAGCCCGATGCGCACGGTGGATTTGTTGTAGCGGATGGTATCGAGGTCCTTTTCATAATAGATGTTGAACCATTGCAGCAAAGTCGCAAAGCCTTTGGAGGCCTGGTCGTTGGGGAGATAATTGCGGAGGATCTTTTTAACGATGAAGTCGTTGCTGAACTGGAACGTGAGCGTGGGGTCGTAAATTTCCTTGTCGCGCACCTTTTCGATATAAATGCGCGGGCTCATCTGGTCCGCATACATTTCGTAATTGGGAATACGGCCGCCGGCCACGATGCCTTCGAGGTTAAGGTTCTCGCAAAGCGCCTTGCGCGCGTCGTACAGCCTGCGGGCGAGGCGCCTGCCGCGGTAATCGGGGTTTACGAACACCTCGATGCCGTACAGCGTGTCCCCTTTCGGGTTATGCGTGTTGAAGGTATAATAACCGGTGATCTGCTCGTAGGTGTGATCGTCGCCGAATTTTTCATAATCCACGATGATGGCGAGCGCGCATCCCACCACCTTCCCGTTAACGGTAACGGCTATCTGCCCGTCCGGGAAAAGGCTGATGAGCTTCTGGATGGTGCCTTCCCGCCAGTAACTGCCCTGCATGTCCTGGTAGGCGGACACCATGGATTCCTTGAGATCGAGATAATCTTCCGCCGTGAGAAGGCGCACTTCTACTGTTTCTTCTGCCATACTGCAAAGTTTTACAACTGGCAAAAGTTACGTAAAAACCTCCAGATGAAAGGATCAGGTATTGATTTTTGTGGCGAGCCAGTTATGGGTGTCGATGGGGGTATATTCGAATTTGGCCAGCTCGTCCAGCTTGTCGTTCACCGTATCGTCGCCTACGTAACGTTCGAAAATGATACGAAGGTCTTTGGCCCGGCTGATAAAATCTTTCGCGCCTTCCAGCACTTCCGTTTCCATGCCTTCCACGTCCAGCTTTACGATGATGGGACTGCCGAGATCGAGGTCCATCTGCGGCAGCAGGCCGTCGAGGGTCTCGATGCGGATATTGCCTTCGCCGCTTTCGCGGTCGATATAGCTGGAACCGGTCACGGTGGTCATGACCTTGAACTGCACCTTTTCCACTTTGCTGCCGAGGCCGCATTCAAAAAGGGTGACCTTATCGCCGGCATTGTTCAGCAGGATGTTCTGCTTTACGGCGGCATGGTTCACCGGTTCGAACGCGAAGCAGCGCACGCCCTGCGAGCTCAGCCACACGCAATATTCGCCGATGCAGGCGCCGATGTCGATAAAGGTCCCGAAGCGATTGGCGGCCACCTGGCTTTTCAGGTAATCGCGCACTTCTTTTTCGTAAGCGTAGTTGATGAACTGGAAGTCGGTGGTGCCGCTCCTGATGCGGAATTTGCCGAGGGCGCTTTGGGCTTCCCATACTTCGTTGGTCGGTTTGTTCAGCAATACAAAACGCAGGGACGCTTTCAGGGACTTCCAGTCGCTAAAACGTATGTATTCGCGGAAATAAGAAATGTATTTTGAATACTTGGATACATTCTTCCAGGAGGGATAATAAGCGGTATCTTTCATTCGTGGGAAATTGATCGTGTTTTGGGGATGTTTTTTTGCCCGTTATGTGTTTGGATAAACAAATTAGGCAATTCCCGCGAGGTTTGCAAATGCTAAAAAATTGCCTACTTTTGCGGCTCGGTACACCCTGGAATTTTTACCCGATATCCCCCTGAAAAGCTGCTCAAACTTATTACCGTGTCAATTATCAAGAACAGAGATATCATTATCATGGGACTGCAGCCATGGTATACGCCGATCGGCAGCAATTGCAAGAACATCGCCCTGGAGCTTTCCAGGCACAACCGCATCCTGTACATTAATTCCCCGCTCGACCGCAGGACCGTTCTCCAGAAAAGCGGCGATCCGGACATTGCGCATCATATACAGGTTTCCAAAGGCAAAGCCCCTTCGCTGGTACAGGTAAAGGAAAATTTCTGGAACCTCTACCCGCTTAAAGTGCTGGAATCCGTCAACTGGCTGCCCAAAGCGTTATTCGCTCCCTTCAACCGGATCAACAATAAAAGATACGCGAAAGACATACGGAAGGCGATCAGGGAAACCGGTTTCAAAAACTATATCCTGTTCAACGACAACGATATGTTCAGGGGCTTTTACATGAAGGAGCTGCTGGAACCGGAAATGTACATCTACTACAGCCGTGATAACCTGGCGGGCACAGACTTCTTTAAAAAACACGGCGCGGGATTGGAGCCCAGGCATATTGCCAAAGCGGACCTTGCCGTGGCTAATTCCTTATACCTCAACGATCTGCTGCTCAAATACAATTCCAACAGCCACTACATTGGCCAGGGCTGCGAGCTGGGTTTGTTCGACGCCGGCAAAACCCATGAAAAGCCCGCGGATATGCAAAACATCCGGGGGAAAGTGATCGGTTATGTGGGGGCGCTGACCGCGATGCGGCTTGACCCCGGCATCATTATGGAAATCAGTCAAAAGCGGCCCGACTGGAACATTGTGCTGGTGGGGCCGGAAGACGAAGCTTTTGCGGCGTCCGCGCTTCACCGGCAGGCAAACGTTCATTTCCTGGGGAGAAAGCCTTTGCCGGAGCTGGCTTCGTACATGGCCCATTTTGACGTCTGCATCAACCCGCAGCTGCTGAATGAAATGACCATGGGCAATTATCCGCTGAAGGTGGACGAATACCTGGCGATGGGGAAACCCGTAGTCGCCACTTCCACCAAAACCATGAGCCTGTTCAAAGACCATGTTTACCTGGCGGAGCGGCCGGCGGACTATGTTCCTTTGATCGAAAAGGCGCTGGCGGAAACGGACCCTGCTATCAGGGATTCCCGCATCCGTTTTGCCCGCTCCCATACCTGGGAAAACTCCGTGGGTGAATTATACAGGGCCATTCAGCTCACTGCCGCTCAAAAAAAGAACGCATGAACGTCGTTGTCCATGCGTCCCTTTTCAATAGCGTAGTGCCTAATATGCGAGCTTGATGATACGGCTCGTTTTCCGGAGATTATTGATCGTTACTTCCACGATATAATTGCCGTCGGGAATGCCTTCCAGCGAAATATCCTTCTGGTATACATGCACCTGGTTCACGTTCTCTTCCATCTCCTTTTTAATCCGCCCCTGCATGTCATACAGCCTGATCGTCATTTTGCCGCTTCCGGGGTTGGCGAACTGGATGCGGGTGAATGTGCTGGCGGGATTGGGATAAACGGACATCTCGGGGTTTTCCGCCGACTCGTTTTCCAGCACCGTTATTTTATGCGTGGCATACGCGGTAGCCTTATCGTCGTCGGTTACCGTTACCTGGAAAACATACTCCCCTGCCTTTAGCAATCCGATCCTCGTCTGGGCCTTGTCCGGGCGGGTGATCTCCGCCTGCGAGGGGCCGCTGAGCTGCGTCCACGCAAAACCTGTAACGGTGCCGTCTTCATCGGTGGAAGAAGCCGCATCCAGGAAAAGGAAATCGAGAGGCAGCTGAACGGTATACTCGCCGGTGATCGCCGCAACGGGCGGTTTATTGACGGCGGAGGGATTTACAGTGACGGTAACCTTTTTCACCGCCATGCTGCCTTCGTTGTCAAAAATGGTCAGCTCGTAAATATAAGTGCCCGCGGTGGTAAAGCCCGTAATATCGGTAACCGGCGTTGTGTAGGAAGCGATGGTGCCGCCTGCGGGGCCGCTCACCCGTTTCCAGCCCCAGGTGGCAATGGAGCCGTCCTCGTCGTAAGAAGCGCTGGCGTCAAGCGTTACGGTGCTGACGGGCAATGTGATCGAAGCGTCGCTGACCCTGATCACCGGCGCCTTGTTGGCGGTGGCGGCGATAACTTCCACGGATACCTGGCTAACGCTTTTGCCGCCC
>CBINIO010000181.1:0-7884 GCA_966250725.1 uncultured Chitinophaga sp. | reverse complement strand
GCTGGACAAACATACGTTCTTCCGCATCAACCGCCAGTTCATCGTGCATATCGACGCCATCAAAAAGATCATGGCCTATTACAACAGCCGCCTCATCCTGCAGCTGGAGCCCGGCGCGGGTGAGGACGTGATCGTGAGCCGCGAAAGGGTGAACGATTTCAAGGCATGGCTGGAAGGCGTAAACCCGTAATTACGGCTTTACACGCATACACCACCGCAATCGCAAGACGCCGGATAAAAAACAAGGCCGGTCAACATGCATTGACCAGCCCTGTAAAACCAAATTCAACCTCAATTATTTCTCAACGGGAATGAACAGCACGGCATCCGCTACCGTTGCGCCGTCGGCGCCCGCGCTGGTAATTTCCACGTACGCTTTTTTGCCTTTGGGGAATGCGTATTCACCCAGCTCCACCCATTCGCCGGAAGTTTGTCCTTCCACGCGCACGGAGGCCGCGGTGTAAGGCGATTTTGTTTCCTTTTTACCGTCAAACACGCTGATGTGCGTCGTGGATGAAATAGCCGATACTTTCGGCACATAGGTGTACACTTTGTAAGTGCCCGCTTTCAGTATCTGCGGCGTAAACCGCAGCGTGGCCGCCTGTCCTTTGTCCGCTACGAACATGCTGGGGCCATAAGCGCCTCTTGTCACTGATTTCCATTCGCCTTTTTTAACGGTGTTCGCCTCATCGTCGTTATCCACGAGTATTTCCGCGGTACGGTCGCTCGCCAGCGGGCGGGCGGCCAGCTCCTGCTGCAGTTTGGCGACGTTCACCTTCTGCACGGAAGTACGATGGTCGATGGCCGCGGCCGCGGCGGTGGCGGAAGACTGCGCCAGCACCATGAACACGGGTTCCATGCGGATGGAGCCGTAGGCGATGTGCGAAGCGGAAAGACAAACCGGCACCAGCAGGTTCTCGCATTCTTCTTCCTTGGGTATCAGCGAACGGTAGCTGATCGGGTAAGGGCCGAAACCGCCGATCTGCACATCGCCTTCATTTTTCACCATGCCGTTTACCACGATGCGCTCGCAGTTGTGCGAATCCATGGTGTACGCGGCCATGCCCACACCGTCCTTTACTACTTCGTGGCCTTCGCAGTTCGCCTGCGTCATCACATAGCTGCCGATCATCCTGCGCGCTTCGCGCACGTACATCTGCGGGCTCCAGTTGTTGGACTCCGGATATTCGTCTTTCGCGTAGCCCCACTTCAGCATGGCGTCGCGCAGGTGCTTTGGCATGCGCGGGTCGTGACCGATGAAGTACAGCAGCCCTTTGTTATACAGCTCGTGCGCTTTCACGATCTTCGCGCGGGTGGCGTAATCCGCTTCCGGGTAATCGTAGTTCATGCCGATCATGTCCGTGGAGAACGCGCCGTTATTGTTGATGTCCGTTTTGTTATTGGGCATGCGGTCGAACTTCAGGAAAGCGCTGAGGCCGCCGGGTTTCAGCTTTTCCACCACGCGGGCCAGCAGCTCGTAAGTAGCGGGATCGTAGCCTTCCGGTTTGGTGATGGGGATCATGTTGTCCGGCTGGTTGCTGAGGCAGATCCTGAAGTTGTAGGCCTGTACTTTTTTGTCGCCGGTGCCCTGCGGCGCCAGCTTTTCGCTGCTGATGCCCCATACCAGGCCGCTTTCGGGCTTGCCCGGGATCTTGTACGGGTCGATGCCGTCGGGGAACTGGTGTTTGTTGCGCAGCTGCACGCCGTTGTACGTCTCGTTGTATTTTGCGTTGGCTTCGCGGCCTACGGTGTACGACACGCCGGCTTTCGCCATCAGGTCGCCCTCGTAGCTGCAGTCGATAAACATTTTCGCGCGTACCGCGGGAAGCTTGGCGGCGCCGCCCGTGGAAGATTCCAGCTCGATCTCGGTGATGCGGCCGCCCGTTTTTTTCACGCCGGTGAGCCGGTGCAGGTAGATCACTTCCACATCAGCTTCGTTGATGTACTGCTTGAAAGTGCGTTCGGCCACGCCGGGCTCGAATATCCATTGCTCGAACTTGCCGTAATGCTTGCCCACGCGGCGGTAGAAGTCGCGGGAAATACCGGTGATGGCGTACTTGTTCCCGATATCGGTATAACCGAGACCGCCGGAGGTAAGGCCGCCGAGCCGTTTGCCGGGTTCGATCAGCAAGACGGTCTTGTTCAGTTTTTTGGCGGTGTAGGCCGCGATCACGCCGGCGGAGGAGCCGCCGTACACGCAGATGTCCACCTCCCGCACGGACTGCGCGGAGAGCCCCGCGGAAATCCCCGCCAGGCATAAGATCAAGAGCATTCGTAGTTTCATCATCCTTAATTGTTTTAGTAACCGGGATTCTGGTCTTTTACCGGGTCTATGGCTTTGTTATAATTATATTCGGTGGTCGGGATAGGCCACAGCAGGTGCTTTGGCTGTACCGTGATGCCTTTCATCGCCAGTATCGTTTCTTCCGCGATGCCAAGGCGTTTCAGATCGGGCCAGCGTTTGGCCTCGTTGCAGTTCTCATAACCCCTTTCCTTTACCACGAGATCTACGAAGGCTTCCTTGGTACTGTAGTCGGACAGCTTAAAATCCACGCCGGCGTCGGCAACGAGCGGGTCTTTGCCGTACGCCCTGCGATGCACCATGTTCAGCTTCTCCATCGCGTCCGCATTGGGCGCGCCGTCCGCCTGGGCCACACATTCCGCGTAAAACAGCAGCACGTCGGCATAACGGTACATCGGGTAATCGTTGCCGCCGCTGGTGGTGGTGGTCCTGTCGCTGAACTTGCGGTTGAGGATAGTCGTGCTCCCCAGCCCGAAAGTTTGCGGGTACCAGTTAAAAATATAACGCAGATCGTTTTTATCCCAATTTTTGATAAAAGTGTTTTTCTCCGTGTCGCTGTAGAAAGTGTAATAACCGCCGGGAGGATAATAACCGGTACCGGGGTAATGCGCGTATTGCGGGTACGAAAACCCTTGTCCGGACGGCGTCCTGGAATATTTGATATAAAATATCTCTTCGCTGGACTGCACCACTTCCGGCCCGAATATCTTGTCGAAATCTTCCGGCACGGTCACATTCACCAGCGAAAACTCGTTGGAGGCGATCACTTCTCCCGCTTTGACCTTCGCGTCGTCGTAACGGTGCAGGTTCATCAGCACGTCCGTCAAAACCGTTTTGGCAGCCAGCTTGTCGGGCGTGCCGTTCAAACGGGGCTCGTCCGGCAGGTGCTGTTCGGCATATTGGAGGTCTTCGAGAATAAAGGCATACGTTTCCGCTTCGCTGCTTCTTTTCAGGTTGATGGAATCCATGTTGAATTCCGTGCGGAGCGGTACGCCGGCCCAGTTGCGCACCAGGTAGAAGTACCACAGCCCGCGGAGGAAACGCGCTTCGGCGATATATTTTTCCCTGTCGGCGTCGGAAAGGTTTTCCCCCGCCGGCGTTTTCTGTATCACGATGTTCGCGTTGCGGATGGCGTGGTACAGCTCCGTCCACATGCCGCCCACGCGGGTGATGTTCGTATTGTCGAGCCCCACGTAGTCGTTCAGCGGCGCGTGGCTGCCGCGGCCGTACATGTATTCCGTATAGATCTCCATCTGGCATTCGAACAGCGCGCCCAGCACGGTGCCGGTGCGCACGGGGCCATAGATCGCGTTCAGGCCCGCTTCCACTTCAGCGGGCGTATTGTAAAAAAGCTCCGCCGCAATGGACTTCGGTTTCTCTTCCAGCATTTTTTTGCAGGAAGCCAGCAGCAGGGCGGAAAATATGATGAGCAAAGACTGTTTCATATGTAATGATTAGTGTAAGAAAAATGGATTAAAACCCGCAGCGGATGCCGAACGTAACCGATTTGTTGGTCGGGTAAGTGGAATAATCGATACCCTGGTTGATGGAGTTGGCGCCGCCATAGGCGTTGATCTCGGGATCGTACCAGGAATATTTGGTGAAGGTGATCAGGTTCTGCCCGCTGGCGTACACCTGCGCGCTCTTCACCCATTTCCATCCAAAGCTGCGCACCGGCAGGTTGTAAGCCAGCTGGATGTTCTTGAAGCGCAGGTAGCTGCCGTCTTCCACGAAACGGCTGCTCATGTTGCCGTTCAGCGTACGCGTGATCTTCGGGTATTTGGCGTTCGGGTTCTCGGGCGTCCAGTGATTTTCGTATACTTCGCGCGGCAGGTTGAGGCCCATGCCGAGGTCGAGGCTGGAAGCCTTGTTGAGATTAAAAATGTCGTTGCCCTGGCTGCCCTGGATAAACACGGTCAGCTCCAGCCCTTTCCAGGCGGCAACGGAACTAAGGCCGTAGATGAAATCGGGATTCGGATCGCCGATAAAGGTCTTGTCTTCCGCGCTGATGTTGCCGTCTTTGGAAATGTCCTCGTACTGCAATTTGCCGTCGGCGGTGTAGCCGGTTTCTTTATACCCGTAAAAAATGCCCAGTGGCTGGCCTTCACGCAGCAGGTTCACATAATCGTTGAGCGAGCCGGTGTAAAAGGTGCTGCCGAAAATATCCTGGCCGTCGTAGAGCTTTATCACTTTGTTGCGGTTGAAGGCGATGTTGCCCGCCAGCGTCCAGTTCACTTCACGGCGCAGCACATCGGCTTCGAGGTTCAGCTCCACGCCTTTGTTCTGTATCTCGCCCACGTTCTGCACGGTGGTGCGGTAACCCATGGAAGCGGGCAGCTGCACGTTGTTGAGCAGGTTCGTCGTTCTTTTATTGTAATAGTCGAGCGTGAAGCGCAGGCCGCCGCGGAGAAAAGCGATGTCCATACCCGCGTCGAACTGGCGGGTGGTTTCCCAGCGCAGGTTGCCGGGCAGCGTGGTGCCGGGCGCGAAGGCAACGTACAACGCATCGCCGAAAATGGTGCCGGACGAGCTGAGCTGGTTCAGCGTGGCGTACGGGCTCACGGCGGTGCTGCCTGTTCCGCCGTAGCTGGCCCTGAATTTCAGGTCGGAGATCACGTTGCTCTGTTTCAGGAAGTCTTCGCTGGAGGCTTTCCAGGCAATAGCCGCGGAGGGGAAGTTGCCCCACTTGTTGCCTTCGGAGTAGCGGGACGAACCGTCGCTGCGGAAGCTGAAGGTGAGCAGGTATTTGTCCGCATAGTTATAGTTGAGGCGGCCGAGGTACGACAGCAGCACCCATTTGCTGTAATCCGTATCGGGAATGCCCGGCGTGTTGGCGCTGTTAAGGCTGCCGGTGCCGGTGATGTCGCTGAGGAAGCCCTGACCGGAACCTCTCAGCCGGTCGAACACATAATCCTGGTAAGTAAAACCGGCCATTACCGTGAGGTGATGCTGCCCGAACTGCTTGGCGTAGGTGGCCACGTTCTCGTTGAGCAGGCTGGTGGACTTATCGCTGTACACGGTGGCGGAACCTACGGAGTTGGTGGACGGTTCGATGTTGCTGTACTGGTCCACGCGGTCGTTCAGGCTTTCGATACCGCCGGAGATCTTGATGGTAAGGTCTTTCCAGGGTTTGATCACTACCGCGGCATTGGCGAGCACGCGATCGCCTTTGATGAGGTCCGATTTTTCGTTGAGCGGCACCAGCGGGTTGATGATCACGTTGGAGATGAAGGGGTACGCCGTGTTCAGCCTGCGGTATGAGCCGTCTTCCAGGTAAGGCGTAAGGCTCGGCGGCGACATGAGCATGGCGGAGATGAGGTCGTTGCCGCGGTTGCCCAGCCCGCTGTTTTGCCGGCTGCTGTTGAGCCTGGTGAGGATGGCGTTGTAATTCACGCTGATCACCTTGCTGATGTCGTGCTCGATATTTGCGCGGATGTTGTAGCGTTTGTAGTCGCTGTTGCGCACGATGCCCTGTTGTGAAAAGGTAGAGCCGGAAATGGAGAATTTCGTTTTTTCCGTTCCGCCGTTCACCGTGGCGCTGGCCGTGTACATGGGCGCGGTGCGCAGCACGAGGTCCTGCCAGTCGGTGCCGGGGCTGGCGTACAGGCTGTCTACCTGCGCATCCGTGAAATACGGGCTCAGGCCGTCGTTCTTCGCCTGTTCGTTATACAGGCTGGCATATTGCCCGGCGTTCATGAGCGGCATTTTTTTGGATACGCGCTGCAGGGTGTAGCCGAAGTCCACGTCCACCGAGGTCTGTTCTTTTTTGCGCCCGCCTTTCGTGGTGATCATCACCACGCCGTTGGCGCCGCGCGAGCCGTAGATGGCGGTGGACGAAGCGTCCTTTAATATCTCTATCGACGCGATGTCGGAGTTCTGGAGGAAGGTTGGGTTGCCGTTGAAAGGAAAACCGTCTATCACGTACAGCGGTTCGTTACCGCCGAGAATGGAATTCACCCCGCGGATGCGCACGCTGATGGAACCGCCCGGGGCGCCGTTGTTCTGCATCACGCGAACGCCGGGCGCACGGCCGATCAGCGCCTGCATGATGTTGGTGGTGGGATAGGAAGTGATGTCTTTTGATTTGATCTGCGACAGCGAGCCGGTAAGGTCCGTTTTACGCACGGTGCCGTAACCGATCACCACGATCTCGTCCGTGCTGCTCACGGACATTTGTAATTTGAACTGCATGGGCGTAGTGCCGGCCGGCAGCTCCTGGCTTTTATACCCGATGTAGCTCACCACCAGCACCGATCCGCGCGGCACTTTAAAAGTAAAGTTGCCCGATGCGTCGGTGGCCGTACCGGTGGAAGTGTTTTTCACCATCACCGAAGCGCCGGGAAGGGGCACGCCCTTGTCGTCCGTCACCTTGCCCGTAACGGCAATGGTCGTATCCTGCGGTGCGCCGTAAATGATCTTTTCGACGATGCTGGTCTCTTTCTTTTTGATAACGATGTTTTTGCCGACGATGGAGTACGTCAGCGGCTGGTCTTTCAAACACAGGTCCAGCGCAAGGTCCAGCGGATAGTCCTTAAACCGGACATTCACGCGCGACGCTTTGTCTACGAGGGAATGGTCAAAGAAAAAAACGTACCCTGTCTGTTTTTCGATGTTCCTGAACACTCTCAGGAGTGAAGTGTTCTTTTCTGAAAGGGACACGCTCTGGGCATATCCCCTGGCGCTCACCTGCAAACACGCGCACAATAAAATGATCACGGAGAACTTCATAACTAGCAGCGTTTTGGCGATCGGCCGCCATTTAAAATACCGCGTACAATCAGAAATAAATTGCATAATTTTGGTTTGTTAGGGTAATAGCATCCCGTCCGGCCGTAACAGGCCGGTGTCGCGGAATACCGTGGATTGATTTCATCATGGTTTGCCCTTACGACCTCTGCCGGTCCCGACTGCCATCGGGCCGGCTTTTTTATGGAAGGGCGATAGATCGGCTATCTTTTTTTCATAACTGGTGACATGTTTTTTTCATAACGAATATGCATTAAGGCATTACGATAATCTTTTTTCCTTCGATCCTGTAATGTACGTTGCTAAGCTCCAGTATCTTTAATACTTCCGTCACGCTGCTGCTTCTTTCGATCTTGCCGCCGAACTGTCTCGGCGCGATCCGTCCTTCATAGGCGATCTCCGCGTCGTACCATCTGCCGATCTGGCGCATTACGCCCTGCAGCGATTCGTGGTTAAAATGGAAATACCCGTTCTTCCAGGCCACCACTTCTTCCACATCCACATTGTTCTGCATGGTGAAGTCGCCCGAAGGGCCCAGCTGCGCCTGCTGGCCGGGAACAAGCTGTACGGCATGTTCGCCGTGCCGCACTTTTACCGCGCCTTCCAGCAGCGTGGTGCGGATGCCCGGCTCGTCGGGGTACGCCATCACGTTGAAGTGCGTGCCCAGCACCTGTACGGCCATGTCGTTCACTTTTACGCTGAACGGCATGTAGGCGTTCTTCGCCACTTCAAAATAGGCTTCGCCCGTGAGCTGCACCACTCTTTCGGCGCCGGTGAAGGCATTTGGAAAACGCAGGGTGGACGCGGCGTTGAGCCATACCTTCGTACCGTCGGGC
>CBINIO010000180.1:0-7894 GCA_966250725.1 uncultured Chitinophaga sp. | reverse complement strand
CTTTTACACCGGCGTCCTGCAGGCGTTCGGCCACTTCTTCGATGTTTTGGTATCGTCGTCCCAGCCGAGGCGGGTTTTGACCGTCACGGGGAGGGAAGTGCTTTTTACGCAGGCTTCGGTGAGGCGCGTCATCAGCGGTATGTCTTTCAGCACGCCGGAACCGGCGCCTTTTGCCACGATGCCTTTTACGGGGCAGCCGAAATTGATGTCCAGCAGTTCGGGCTGGGTCACGTCCACGATCTTGGAGGCCATCGCCATCCGTTCTTCATCGCCCCCGAATATCTGGATGCCGGTGGGTCTTTCCTCGTCAAAAATATCGAGCTTTTTGCGGCATTTGATGGCGTCGCGGATCAGGCCCTCGCTGGAAATAAATTCCGTGTACACGAGGTCGGCCCCGTTCGCCTTGCACACCACCCTGAACGGGGGATCGCTTACATCCTCCATGGGCGCCAGCAGCAGCGGGAAATCCGGCAGCGATATCTGATCGATCTTTACCATTTGCGGATGCAAAGGTACGGAAAACCGGCTAGTGTTGGTTCCTGCCTTTTTCCTGCGGGTAAAGGGTGCGCACCACGTCGCTCTGGAAATATCTTTTGGTGTCGATGTTGAGGGCGGACAACCGGCCGGTGAAAGCGGCGCCGGTATCTACGTTCCACACGTTGGCGGCTTTCATGGGCTCGGACACGCCGTAGTTGATGGTGGGAGTGTGGCCGATGTATATTTCGTGGAACAGCCGCAGCCGTTTGGGATAACGGAGATCGTGCTGCCGCAGGCGCGGATTGAGCGCCACGGCCATTTCCCAGAGCGTGCGGTCCCACATGTGACTTTTTTCGTACCGCTCGTATTCGGGGCCGTGCAGCGAGGAAAATCCTGCGTGGATGAACAGGCGGTTCTCTTCGTCGATATAATATTTGAGCATGCGGGCGTAAAAATCGATGTGCCGCTGTTTTTCTTCGCGGCTGAGCGGTTCGTAGCTTTCCACTGTGGAAATGCCGCCATGAAAAAGCCAGACGTTATCAGGTTTTTCACCTGCCAGCCAGGATTCGCACCAGGCGTCGTGGTTGCCTTTGAGAAAAATGCAGCGGCATTGCTGTTCCAGCTCCATCAGGTAACGGATCACGCCGGAGGACTGGCTCCAGCCGTCCACATAGTCTCCCAGGAATATCAGCCGGTCTTCGGGCTGCGGTTTTATCTTTTCGATTATCTGTTCCAGCGCCAGCAGCGCGCCGTGAATATCGCCGATCACGTAAGTTCTTGCCATGACGGCGTGAAATTAATCAATTTTATCGGCAGGGGCGGGAGCGGGTCGGCGATAGCAGGCCGTGATACGCAAAACAAAGCTGTCGAACGCCGGGACCCGCGCTGGCCCTATCATGCGGCAATACAGCGCTCACTTCAGCGGCGTCAGCAGCGAATACACCACCGCATCGAGCCATTGCCCTTCGTACAGTCCCGATTCCCGGAAATGCGCTTCTTTTATGAACCGCAGCTTTTGCAGCACCTTTTCCGAAGCAATGTTCTCCGGGTCGATGACCGCTTCCACCGAATGGAGCTTCAACGTATGAAAGCCGTAGTCCAGCACGGCTTGCAAGGCTTCGGTCATCATGCCTTTGCCGTGAAAGGCGTCGTGCAGGAGATAACCGACTTCCCCGCGGTGATGCTCGGGTTTGAAATGCACAAAACCGACGGCGCCGATCAGCACGTCTTTTCCTTTTTCAGTGATGGCCCAGTTGATGCCCTCGTTCTTCTCCAGGAAACCGTTGTACATTTCTATGAGCCTGACGGCCTCGTCGAGCGACTGTGCGAGGGGGCGGGGAATGTAGCGCATCAGCCCGGGATTGGAGCGGAGGTAAAGCATCTCTTCCGCGTCGGACACGCGCAATTGCCGGAGTACCAGCCGTTCGGTAACGAGCCGGGGGAAAGGGGAAAACTGTAATGTGAGCATAGGCACCGAAAATAACGCAATCGCGGGTTTACAGCAAATGCATTTTGCGGAAGCGGCTGCAGCTATTGCAGATTGCCGGAAAATAAAATAGTGAGGGCCGGGCGAGAGGCCAGCCATGCAGGTTTTGCGGCGAAGCATTTTGCGGAACGCGCAAGGTTTCGGCAAAGTAATTTTACAAAACACGCAAGGTTTGCGCAAACGATTGAGCAGCGGATTGCTGCCTGCGTTTGCGTTTATTTGTACCGTATGAAAAACTTCCTGATCTTCCTGGGCATGCTGGCAGCCACGGCCAGCGGCGCGCAGGCGCAACAGCGCAAACCGAATATCATTTTTATTTATGCGGACGATCTCGGAGTGGGCGAGATCGGGGCCTATGGCCAGCAGAAGATCAAAACGCCGCACCTGGACAAGCTTGCGAAGGAAGGCGTAAAGTTCAACCAGTTCTACACCAGCACACCGGTGGGCGCGCCGGCGCGCTGCATGCTCAGGACCGGCCGCCATGGCGGGCATTCCTACATCCGCGGCAATTATGAGCTGGGCGGTTTCGCCGATTCGCTGGAAGGCGGGCAGATGCCGCTGCCGGAAGGCACCGTTACCGTCGCGCGCATGCTGCAGGATGCCGGTTACGCCACCGGGGCCATCGGCAAATGGGGGCTGGGCATGCATTATTCCACCGGCAGCCCCAACCGCCAGGGCTTCGATTATTTCTACGGTTACCTCGATCAGAAACAGGCGCATAACTATTATCCCTCGCATCTTTGGGAAAATTCCCGCCGGGACACGCTCGACAATCCTCCCATGTACGTGCACCGCCGCCTCGATCCCGCCACGGCCACGGACAAGGATTTCGACTACTTCAAAGGAAAAGAATATTCCATCGACGCCATGACGGGCAAGGCCCTGCAATTCATTCAGCATAACCGTTCCAAACCTTTCTTCCTCTACCTCCCTTACACCATCCCGCACGTATCGCTGCAGGCGCCCGAAGCGGCGGTGCAACGATACATCGGCCAGTTCCCCGAAAAACCTTACTACGGGCAGCAATCGTACGCTTCCACGCGTTACCCGCTCTCCACCTACGCCGCCATGATCACGTACCTCGACGCGCAGGTGGGCATCATCATGGAACAGATCAAAAAGCTGGGGCTGGACGATAATACCGTCATTATGTTTTCGTCCGACAACGGCGCTACTTTTAACGGCGGCGTGGACGCGAAATTCTTCAACAGCGTAAGCGGCCTGCGCGGCCTGAAAATGGATGTGTACGAAGGCGGCATCCGCGAGCCTTTCATCGCACGCTGGCCCGGCAAAATACCCGCCGGTACGCAAACGGATTTTGTGGGCGTGCAATACGATATGATGGCTACGTTCGCCGCCATCGCGGGTATCAGGGCGCCGGAGAACGACGGCATTTCGCTGCTGCCTGAAATGACGGGCAAACACGGCCAGCAGACGCAGCGGCCTTACATTTATTTCGAATACCCTGAAAAGGGCGGCCAGCTTGCCATCCGCATGGGTAAGTGGAAAGGCGTGAAAACGGGGCTGAAAAAAGATCTTCACAAAACCTGGGAGCTATACGATCTTTCCACCGATCCCTCCGAAACCAGCAACCTCGCCGCGCAGCATCCCGAACTGCTGCGGCAGCTGGACGCGATCGTAAAAAAGGAGCACCGGCCCGCACATATCAAAGAGTGGGAATTTCTCGATTCAAAAGTGACGGTGAAGGAGAAGATGTAAGTACGTGAGAGGAACTAGCTGTTCGCGAGATGCCTTTTCTTAAAATCCCTGGGGTTCTCGCCGTTCATGCGGGTGAACAGCTTTGTGAAATAGGAAAGCTGCTCGAAGCCCGTGGAGAAGCAGGCGTCGCTCACCGAACGGTCCTGCAGCAGCAGGTTCTTCGCCTGGTTGATGCGGCAATGGTTTACAAAATCGGTGAAGGTCATGCCCGTCTGTTTTTTAAAATACCGGCAGAACGCGGCGGTGGTCATGTGCACTTTGCGCGCGATCTCATTTACGTCCGGCCGCAGGTGGTAGTTGGCGTCGATGTAGCCGTAGATGACCGCCATGCGCGCGTCTTTATGCTGCTGGTCCGCGCGCTGGTTGAGCTGCGTCACTTCCTTGCTGGTAGCCATCAGCTGGAAGATCTCGAGCAGGCAGATCAGCTGCGGGAAATGCTCCATCTGCTGCATTTCGCGGAGTTTTGACGCGATCATGCTTTTGGTGCGGCCGCTGAAAGAAAGACCGTACTTCGCGCGGGCAAACAGTTCCCGGATGGCGGACATTTCCGGGGCGTTGAGAAATGCGTCCCCCAAAAAATCTTCCTTCAGCTGCACCACGATCTGGTTGATCTCGTGACCAAGACCATAATCGAAATTCAGATGCGGTACGTCCGGCCCGATAAAGATGAGGTCGCTGTCCGTATAATTCGAAATATGCTGGCCCACATGCCGGGTGCCGGAGCCGCCTTCCACGTACACGATCTCGTATTCCGGGTGAAAGTGCCAGTAGAAGCTTTTTTTGAAGCAGGAGGTGTTGAATTTGAAGGACCGCCCCGAATCCGGGTGGATCTCTTCCAGCTGCAGATCTTTCATGAGGGTACAAAATTACAGCATTTCAGGTCAATACAGTACAAATATTGGTCATCTCAGGCCAAAAAGGGAGTATGTGGATATAATAATTTTGCATCCCATGCAGATCGCTTATTCAATTCCGCTGAGGCCGCAAAGAGTTTACCGCATCGCGCTGAGCATCTTTTTTTTCGTGCAGGGCATCGTATTCGCCAGCTGGGCGAGCCGCATTCCCGATATAAAGGTCAGGCTGGGGCTGAACGACGCCGAGCTGGGCGGATTATTGTTTTCATTGCCTGCGGGCCAGCTGGCGGGCATGGCGCTTTCGGGGTTTCTCGTGAACCGTTTTGGCAGCCGCGGCGTGCTGATGGTGGCGGCATTTTTATACCCTTCTTCTTTATTGCTGCTCGGTCTTGCTCCCAGCACGCCTTTGCTGGCGGCGGCGCTCGTCGTTTTCGGGCTTTGCGCCAACCTCATGAATATTTCCGCGAACACGCAGGCCGTTGGGGTGGAAACGCTTTACCGGCGCAGCATCATGGCGAGCTTTCACGGTTTGTGGAGCCTGGCGGGCTTTACCGGCGGCCTCATCGGCGGCTGGATGGTGGCGCGCCACCAGGGGCCGTTCACGCATTTCTGCCTGATCTTCAGCCTGTCCATCGTGCTTGCCGTGCTGAGCGGCTCTTTCCTGCTTCCCCGCGACGCGGCGAAACAAAAAGGGAAAACCAAAACCTGGGTGAAGCCCGACCGGAACATTATGCTGCTCGGCTGCATCACCTTCGCCTGCATGATCTGCGAAGGCACCATGTTTGAATGGACGGGCATTTATTTTAACCAGGTGGTGCACGCGCCGGTGGAGTACAGCCGGCTTGGTTTTATCGCTTTTATGAGCACCATGGCGGGCGGCCGTTTCGCGGCGGACCATTTTATCACGAAGTTCGGCGCCAAACGTATGCTGCAGGCCAGCGGCGTGATCATCCTTGCCGGTTTGATGACGGCGGTGCTGTTCCCGCTGTTGACCACCGCCACCCTTGGTTTCCTGATCACGGGGCTGGGCGTGGCGGCGGTGGTGCCTTTGTCGTTCAGCCTGGCGGGGCGTTCCAGGAACATTCCTGCGGGCGTGGCGCTGGCGATGGTATCGTCCATCGGGTTCTTCGGATTTTTGCTCGGGCCGCCGCTGATCGGTTTTATCGCGGAAGCGTACGGGCTGCGCTGGTCTTTTACGGTGATCGCGATATTGGGGCTGGGCACTACGCTGCTGGCCGGAAGAATTAAAACAGCAGAATAACAGTACACATGAACCAGGCCAGGAGGGCACGCATTGCCATCGCATTCTTTTTCTTTATTTCCGGTTTCGGATTTTCCACCTGGGCGTCCCGCATACCGGATATCCAGACGCGTCTCGGTCTCAACGAAGCGCAGCTGGGCAGCGTGCTGTTCGCGCTGCCGCTGGGGCTGATGGTGACGATGCCCATTACCGGCTTTCTTTTACAACGTTTCAGCAGCAGGCGTATCATGTTCATCGGCGCGCTGGCGTTCAACGGCATGCTGAGCTGTCTTGGTTTTGTAACGGCGGTATGGCAGCTTGCCATCGGGCTGTTCTGTTTCGGCGCTTCGCGCAACCTGCTCAATATTTCCATGAACGCGCAGTCCGTTGGCGTGCAGGCTTTATACGAACGTTCCATCATCACCACCTTTCACGGCATCTGGAGCGTGGCGGGCTTTAGCGGCGCGGCGCTGGGCGGGGTGATGGTGTATTTTCATCTTGGCCCGCAGTGGCATTTTCTCGTGGTGGGCGTGCTGCTGGTGATACTCGGGTTCTTTGCGTACCCCGGCGTGCTGGAACAGCCGCCCGCGCCCACGGGCAGAAGGTTTGCGCTGCCGGACAAACACCTGCTCAAATACGGGCTGATCTGTTTTGCGGTGATGAGCTGCGAAGGCACGATGTACGACTGGAGCGGCATCTATTTCCAGAAAGCGGTGCAGGCCTCGCGGGAGGTGGTGACGGCGGGCTTCGTGGCATATATGATAGCGATGGCGGCGGGGCGTTTCAGCGGCGACAGGGTAGTGCACCGTTTTGGCGCGATGACGATGATCAAATACAGCGGCATGCTGATATGCTGCGGGCTGCTGCTGTCCGCGCTCTGGCCGGCGCCGCTCGTGGCGGGTATCGGTTTTATGATGATCGGGGTGGGAGTGAGCTGCGTGGTGCCGCTGGTATTCAGCATGGCGGGCAAGTCGAAGACGATGGCGAACGGGCCGGCCATTGCGGCGGTGAGTACGGTGGGTTATCTTGGATTTTTGCTGGTGCCGCCGGTGATCGGTTTCCTGGCGGAAGCGTTGAGCCTGCGCTGGGCGTTCGGGCTGATGGCGGGTTTTGGCGTGGTGATCACTTTTTTGATCCTGCAGGCGCAGCGGCGGGAAGGCGCGGCGCAGGAGCGGCGGGTTCCGGCGGGGTGACAAATTTGTTTTTCATTTCAGGAAGGCGCATCCGGCAAATCGATCGTTGTCAACAGGAAGGCGCTTCTCATTCGGTGGTTGCGTCGCGCGCATCCGGTAAATCGATTGTTGTCAAAGGCGCTGTCATTTGGTGGTTGCGTCCCTCGCATCCAGCTTCAGCAACCTGAAAAATTCTTCTTCCTTCATTTCTTTTATCGCGCCCGGCGAAATGTTCCCCAACTCCATATCTTCGATAGCAACGCGGATTAGCCGCATGCAGGGATGACTGATCGCAGCGACCATCTTTCTCACCTGCCTGTATTTTCCTTCGGTGATGGTAATGCTGAGCCAGGTGTGCGGCACGTCGCGTACCACTTCGCCTTCCCGCAGGGGCAGGTTGGCGGGCGGGGGAATGATGTGTATATCGCAGGGCGGGGTCGTATAATATTCGTGGGTGGAAATCCTGATGTGGACGCCGTTGCGCAGGCGCTGTAAATTTTCTTCGTTCACCTTGTTTTTCACCATTACATGATAGGTGCGGATATGCGGCCGGCTGCTTTCGAACAGCAGGCGGGTGATGGTTTTGTTGGTGGTGAGCAGCAGCAGTCCTTCGGAAGTGTAGTCGAGCCTGCCTACGGCATGCGTGCCTTCGGGGAAATCGAAATCCAGCTCGCCGATCAGGCGGCCGCCCTGGTGATTTCCTTTGAACTGGCTGAGCATGTTGTAGGGTTTGTTCAGCAAAAAGTAACGATGCATGCTGCAAGGTAATTAATGTTGAATGGATAAGCGGAGCTTCGCAGGAGATGTTTGCGATTACGGTTTTTCGTCCCGTGGATCGGGCAGGTTGTGAAAATAATGGCAGGTTGTGAAAATAATATTGAACGGATAAGCGGAGCTTCGCAGGAGACGTTTGCAATCACGGTTTTCGTACCATGGATCGGGCAAG